>CAYYHT010000057.1:0-17668 GCA_964471355.1 uncultured Enterobacteriaceae bacterium | reverse complement strand
CCTGGCGTCGAGGACCCCGCCGGGGTTCCGGCCCCCCCAGCGCGCGCTTTGCGGCGGCCCACGATGAGCCCGCCCTGACCACACCCACCATGGTTCCGGCGACTCAGATTCAAGCGGGGCCTCCCCCCATTGGGACCCCCGCTCCCGTGATTCGGCTGCCGACGGCCGCTCCAGAGCCGACCAACCCCGATCTTCGCTTGGTGGGCGGCACCACTTCGTCTCCAGTCATCGTGCTGCCCTCGGTCAGTCAGTCGCCTCCCGAGCCCGAGCCCGAGGCCATCTCGGCCGAGCAGCTGTCGGCGCTGGTTCGCGAACATGGCTACGGCGGCAGCCTGCTGCGTGCGGCTCGCGAGCTTCAGGGCAGTAGCCTGCAAGAGCTCGCCGACGTCACCCGCATCTCGGCTCGCTACCTCGAGGCACTCGAGTCCAACAACTACTCCAGCCTGCCGTCGGCGACCTTCGTGCGTGGCTACGTGCGCGAGATGGCTCGTCAGCTCGGTCTGGACGAAGAGGCGGTCACCGCCGGATTCATGGAACGCTTCAACGGTTGAGCGAGCGTCTGGATCGGGTTGTCATCGGGCTGCATCCTGAGCTGACGCGTTCACGTGCCGCAGGTCTGATCAAAGAGGGTTCGGTGACCGTGGACGGGGTCGTGGTGAGCAAGCCAGCGGCAAAGGTCAGCCGCTTTGCGGTGGTCGATGTCGTGATTCCCGAGCCCCGGCCCGCCCACTCGCAGTCCCAGGACCTGCCGCTCGACATCGTGTACCAAGACAACGATCTGGTGGTGGTGAACAAGGCCGCCGGCATGGTCGTGCATCCGGGCGCTGGGCACCCCGATGGCACGCTGGTCAATGCGCTGCTGCACCACATCAGCGATCTGTCTGGCATTGGTGGGGTCGAACGTCCAGGCATCGTTCATCGACTGGACAAGGGCACGTCGGGCCTGATGGTCGTTGCCAAGCACGACTCCGCGCACCACCACCTCGCGGCCCAGTTTGCGGTCCACAGTGCGGGTCGCACCTACCTGGCCTTGTGCCTGGGCAATCCGAATCGGGATTCCGGCACGTTTCGCAGCCACTTGGCGCGGCACCCCAAAGATCGGGTGCGCTATGCGTCGACCGATGGCACCTGGGGAAAGTCAGCGGTCACCCACTGGAAGCGGCTGCATCAGGGCGACCGCGTCAGCCTATTGCAGTGCAAGCTCGAGACGGGACGCACCCACCAGGTGCGTGTTCACCTGTCCGAGGCTGGCTGGGGAATCATTGGCGACCCGGTCTACAAGGGCAGGGGCAAGCTTCCAGATGCTCTGTCAGGCTTGGTCTCGCGCGACCGTCCGTTGCTGCACGCGCGGGCACTCGAGCTCAACCATCCCGTCACTGAAGAGCGCATGCGCTTTGAGGCGTTGCCGCCCGCCGACTTTCAGGCTGCCTTGGCGGCGACGGGAATCGATCTGCCGGACGGCTGATTCATCAACTAGTCGTCGATGCACGCGGAGTCGAGATCGGGCTCGTAGGCCACGTCCAGGTCCAGTCCCGGCTGCCAGATGCCCTCGGCGGCTGTCATGACGACGGGCAGGCACTTGTCGGCTCCGTCTGCACACAGCTCACAGACATCGGCCACGGTGCCCAAGAGCCCGCAGATGTCCATCGAGAGCATGGCGTCAAGCGGGCGCGTGTCGAGATTGGCCGACACCTCAATGTCTCGAATCGACTCACCATCTGGGGCGAAGGTGGCCTCGACGAAGACGTCAGAGAGCGTGACATCGCCCGCCTCGGTGGGGATGAGCATGTCGTTCGGCCCGACTTGGAACACCGGATTGCTGGCGAAATCGGACACGCCGTAGTCCAGCGGTGTGACACAGGCTGCTTGCGCGCTGTCGCCGGCGCTGTTGCGCAGCCCTAGCGCACCGCCGAGCTCGATGGTCTGTGTGACCGGGTCGACGCTGATGACCTGGACCAGTACGTCGTCGGCCCAGTCGACCTGGCTAGAGAACAGCGAGGCCCCTGGGGGGGCTGTCCAGCCCAGCTCATCCCAAGCGATGACGTAGGTGCGTCCCTCGAGCACGTTTGGGGGCAACGGTCCGGTCACCGTGCGAAAGATGGTGCTGCCCGCCGTGTCGCAGACGCTGTACTCGATCTGGTAGTCGCGCTCGGTGGAGAGTGGACCCGCGGGCTCAAAGCTGACGTGGCGCCCGTCATCGCTCATGTGGGCGGTGCCGGCGACGCCGGTGATGCCCAAGCTCCAGTCGTCTGACCCGACCGGCTCGGTGAAGGTCGCGTGGACGACCGCGTTGACAGGCACATCGAACTCGTCAGGCGACGGGTCGATGCTGGCCAGGCTCGCCGTACAGACCACGGGATCGACGTTGGTGTCGTCGGTATCGTCGGTGTCCGTGTCGCTGTCGTTCTGTTCGGGCAGGTCGTCGGTGTCGACGTCGGCGCCGCGGCAGGCGAACAGGGCCAGCAAGGCCAATGGAATGAAATCTCTCAACCACTCTCCGGTTGGACACGCTCGCGGGCGAGTGTGCCCGCAACCATGGGGTTCCGCGACAAAAAAGCGGCCGGGTCCGAGGACCTGGCCGCCATCTTGTCCGGCTTGTTCAACCTGTGAGGGAAGAACAGTCCCGGTGCAAAGGTCGGACTAGCGCGCTGCGCACTCGTCTTCGGTGCTGCAGACACTGTTGTCACAGAAGTCGGTGCTGCCTGCGGGGACCGGGTCGGTGCCCGGGGAGTGCAGAGCGACGACGGTGCCGCCAACTTCTTCGGCGGCGATGTTGTCGACGTACAGCGACAGGCAGAGGTTCTCGCCGTCGAGGCAAGGCTCACAGGACACGCCGATGGTGGCTGCGAGGTTGCAGATTTCGTCGGGCTCGCCTTCGGGGTTCAGCAGAGGAACCAGGGGACGGGTGTCGATCTTGCCGGAGAGCACGGCACCGGAGATGTAGCTGCCGTCGGGGCTGAACGCGCCCGAGACCAGCAGGTCGTCGATGGTGATGCTGTAGCCTTCGATGCTCAACGTGGTGGTCTCGGGACCGACCTTGAAGAACGGGTTGCCCGAGAAGTCAGCTTCGGGGAAGGGGATGGTCGGCGAGCACTGGCTCTGCGTGGGCGGGCTGGTGCCGTCTTCGGCGATGGCGCCGAGCATCTGGATCTTGCCGCTTTCAACGGAGTTCACACCGATGAGAATCGAGGTGGTCAGGTACTCCTGAAGCAGGGGTCCGACGCCTTCGGGCTGCACGAAGCGGCCGCTGGCAAGGTCGAGGCTGTAGACGTTGCCGACCAAGCCGGACTCGTCGGTGCTGCCACCAACCTCGGAGGTCTTGAAGTCCCAGGAGGGGTCGCCGGCGCAGTAGCTGACGGTCACGGTGTAGTCGGTGCTGGGTGCGAGCGGGGCGTCCGGCGTGAAGATGAGACGCTTGCCATCGGTGACGGCGGTGCCGGCCACTGCGGCGCCGCTTGCTTCGGAGAGAGAGATGGTGGCATCTGCCTCTTCTTCCTGCAGCTTGGCTTCGACCGTGGTGCGGTAGTAGGCGTTGGTCGCGGCGATTCCGGGGAACTCGCTGCCGGTGATGATGGTGTTGGTGCAGCTGTTGTCGACGACGCAGGTGTTGGTCGCGGTGTCGAGAATGGTGCCACTGTCACAGTCGGGGGCTCCAGTCGGGCAGCCGGTGAGCGCGGTGAGAGCAGCAATGCCGAAGAAAGCGCGGTTCATGGGGGTCTCCTCCAAAGAGATGATTCAATCCGATTGGGATTCGACGGCGGTTTAGCTGGTCGGCGGGGGCAATGTCCACAAAATCGGATGCCTGGACGATTTCTTAGCGACCGCCAGGTTGCCCAAGACCGCCGGCAGCACCTGTGCCCGCGCCGCCAAGGCGGTAGGGGCGCGTGAAGATCTCGGTTTCGGGTGGACGCCCGGCTTCGGTCTTCAGAGTGCTGTCCAGCCGGCTTACAAGGCGGGAATCCGGGTACTGCTCGGCCAGCCGGCTGCGGTAGTCCGCGGCGCCGGCGACATCACCCCATGCGTGTGCGGCCACGCCGCCCAGGTACAGGGCGTCCTCGACGCTCTCGGCCTCGCGGTATTTCTTGATCAAGCGATCGCAACGGCCGCGCACGGCTCCCCATGCTTCGCGTCGCGCATAGAAGCGGGCGATGAAGAGCTCTTTGTTGGCCAGGCGATTGCGGGCCTTGATCAGGTACTTGTCGACCTCTTCGCCGTGCACTGAGTCCGGGAAGCGGCTGCTGAAGGTCGTCCAAGTGTTTACGGCTCGGCGAGTCGATGTCTGGTCGCGGCCGGCGGCTTTGGGGGCGCGCTTCCAGATGGACATGCCGATCTTGTAGGTGACCAGATCGAGGTCTTCGTGCCGCGGATGCAGGCGCGCGAAGTCCTCGTAGGCGTAGCGGGCCTGTTCATAGTCGCCCTGCTTGAAGTGCATCTCGGCGATCGCAAGCTCGGCTTTGACCGAGACGGGGTGGTCTCGGTGGTAGTTCCGAATGCGGTTGAACTGCTCGAGCGCCTTTGTGTAGTACCCACGACGCATGAACTTTAGGCCCAGCTCGTAGCGCTCTTCGGGGGTGGGTCCGCCCTCTTGTGCGATCGCAGGACCAGCGAACATCATGAAAAGCGATGCAGTGATCAGAAAGCGCTTCAATCGAACTCCGGGTGGCTTGCAGGTCGAAACACCGACCCGACCCCTTGCCGTCACCACCGCGGGTAACTAGCTTCGACCGCCAGTAGCAAGGAGCATCCACGTGTCCGCGTCTGCAGAACGAGAGATTCCAGTCACCTTCGCCAGTTTCGTCGTCAGTTTGGCGTCGTCCGCGTTCGTTCACCTCGGTGAAACGCCGGACCCCAGCACAGGCGAGCCCACCGTCAACTTGGCCTTGGCCCGAAACACCATCGACCTCATCGGTCTGTTGGACGAAAAGACCAAGGGCAACCTCGACGATGACGAGGCCAAGCTGGTCGAGAGCGTGCTCTACGAGCTGCGCACCAAGTTCGTGGAAAAGACCAAGGCCTAGCGCACGGTCAGCTCGCTGATCTGCATGAATCCTTGGCCTGCGAAGGCCACGCCGCTGAATCCGACGACGGGATCGGACAGCGTGTGTTCGGCAGTCTTGCCATTCACCGTCACCGTCAGGGTGTCACCGTCAACGGCTACGGCAATGGCCACCTGCTTGCCCTTGGCGGGCAGCGTCGCCCAGACCTCGCCCAGCTCAAACTTGTTGAAGGCGTAGTCCCGGCTGCCGCATTGCTCGTCGCCGCGCACCTCGACAATCGCCGCAAGCTTGACGGTGTTGCCGTCGAGCACGGCTCCGTAGCCCGTAGTCGGCACCGGCAGAATCTTGCCCTTGTCGATGGGATCGCAGCCCGACGGCGGGTTGATGTCGCTGAGTCCCATCAACACCGCGGTGGTTGGGGCGCCTTCCGGGCGCGGTCCCAGTGCGTCTGCGGGAATGGTGGACGACAGCGTGAGCTCGATCGAGCCGCTCTGGCGCTGCTGGCCCCCCAAGATGACGATTCTGGCGCCCTGTCCCTCGTTGGCGAAGCGCATGCTGTCCGCGGTCAGGGGCTCGGTCTGCGGTCCGAGTGCGAGGGTGCCGGCTCCCTTCAGCGTCCAGGCGGGGACGTTGCCGACAAACAGGCGATCGACCCAATCGCCATAGCCCCGCTCGGCCAGCACCGCGGCTTCGAGTGCGCTTCGGTCGCCCAGCAGGGTGGCTGTTTCGTCCGGTGACTTCAGGGCGCGGTGACCCTTGGTGAGGAGGTATTCACGGCCCAAGGCCGACGGTTTGGTCCGCTTTTCGAACGCGACCCGTGCCTGCAACAGCTGAAGCTCGGACTCGTACAGCTTGAGCAGCGTGGCGTTGTCCGTCTCGGCGACCCAGCTCTAGTAGCGGGACGCGCAGATGAGGCAGCATGCCGCGCTCGGTCAGCAGCGCCCAATACAGCTGGTAGGCGCCCTCGGTGGCCCGGTCGAGGGCGAATGTGTCTCCGCGGGTGCGCAGGTGATAGAAGTTCGGCCCGCCGATCTTGTTGTTGAACCCGGTGCTTGCGGCGTACAGAGCCGTCGCCCGATCCTCGAAGCTGGCGCTTGTGTCTGTTCCGATGGCCATCAGGCGGCCGAAGATGCGGGCCTCAAGGGCGACCTCTTCTCCTCTGGCTGCGAAGCGGCGCTCGGCGGCCAAGACCTCGGCCACGGCGCGCTTCTCGGAGACGCTGTCGATCAGCTTGGCTAGGCCGGCCAGGGTGGTGCGGGCCAGCTTGAAGTCCTCGTCCTTCTTTGCCAGGTCCTCGAGCAGTGCGACTGCCTCGTCCCGCCGGTCGGTGTCATAGGCTTCGATGGAGCGGCTGTAGAGGACCAAGTTGTCCCACTCCAGGGTGTGGAAGCGCCCCACGGTGGCGCGTTCCTTTGCACTGAGCGTGATGTCCAGGCCAGCCAGCAGGTCCGTGACCAGCTTCTTCTCGAGCTCGAAGAAGGCATCTCGCTCGCCCTCGGCGTGCATGGCGTGCTCGACCTCGCCGCTAGCGACTGTGGTCAATCGCGCGTCGAGCCGCATCGTGGAGCCAACGACCGTGAAGGAGCCCAGCACCACATGGGTTGCGCCTGCGAGCTTGCCTAGCTCGGCTGCGGTGCTGGGGTCGAGCAGGCCATCGGCGCCGAGCTTCTGTTCGGCGATGAGGTCGCGAAGGCGCGCGCGCTCGACGATGGTGATCGACGTCACCTGTGCGAGGTCTGTGGTCACCATGGACTGCAGGCCCTTGCCCAAGGCGTCGAGCTCTGCGCTGTCGGCTCCGTTGTCGAAGTCGAGCACCGCGACCCGCAGGGGACCTGCATGGGCGGTGAGCAGGCATATGAACCACAGCCAGAGCATCATTTCCTCTCGTGCAACGTCCCCTATCGCAGCATGCGCACCGCGGGATGTGTGCAGTCGGAGCGCCTGTAGATCACCCCGCGCTGGCCGCTTGCCGGCAGGTCGGTGATGACGCAGGCAATGTTGGCGGGCAGATTTCGGAGCGTGGTGATGCCGGTGCCGCGGATGTCCAGCACCCGAAGACTCGGAGGCAGGTTGCGGATGTAGTCGACGCGGGTGGCCGACAGGTCGAGCGCCACCAGATTCGGCGGCAGATTGCGGATGTAGTCCACAGGCGTGTTTGACAGGTCAAGTGCGACCACGCTCGCAGGCACATTTCGGATGTAGTCGACCTGACTTCCTTCACCGCTCAGGATCGCCGTACCCGGCGGGATGTTGCGGATGTAGTCGGTGGTCGAGTGCAGGGTATAGGCAGCCATGTCGGGCGTGCTCGGTCCACAGGTACTGTCCACGAGCCCTTGAAAGGGCCCCATGCGAGCGTGCTGTTCGAGGGCCAGCGCATAGGCACGGTGCGCCACTGCACAGGCTTCTCGGTCGTTTGCCGACGCCGGTGTGATGGTCAGCAGGGACAGTACAAACCACATTCGTCCTCCGAAGTGCGCCGTGGACGCACGGGAGAGGACGATATTCGACTTAGACGGTCATGCCGCCGTCAATGTCGATGCAGCGGCCGGTGAAGTAGTCGCACTCGAGAACGAAGCGCACGGCCTGGAAGATTTCGGCGGGCTCGGCGGCACGGCGCAGTGGCACGGCCTTGAGCATTCCCTCGAGCACGTCGGGACGCATGCCCTGCAGAATCGGCGTGTTGACGAAGCCCGGTGCGACGGCGCCGAAGCGGATGCCGTAGCGGGACATCTCGACGGCCCACAGCTTGGTGTCGGCCACGAGCCCGGCCTTGGCGGCGCTGTAGTTGGTCTGACCGCGGTTTCCGTGCCGGGCGACCGAGCTGATGTTGACCACACAGCTGGACTTCTCGCCATTTTCGATGACCGATGCGGCGAACTCGCGGGTGCACAGGAAGGGGCCGGTGAGGTCGACGGCGATGACCGCGTTCCAGTTCTTGAGGCTCATCTTCTTGATGGCGCCAGTCTCGCGGTCCTTCTTGACCAGCAGGCCGTCACGGAAGATGCCGGCGTTGTTGATGAGTCCGTTCAGACCACCGAGGGCCTCGCGGGAGTCGGCGATGAGCTTGATGACATCGTCTTCGTCAGCGACGTTGGCGGTGAACCCGACGACCTTGCCGGGCAAGTCTGTGCCCTCGGCCTCGGTCTCGCGGATGCCGTCTTCGTTGAGGTCGCAGAACGCGACGTCGGCTCCGGCCGCTGCCAGCGCGAGGGTGAAGTGTTTGCCCATGCCAGAGGCACCACCGGTGACGAGAACTTTGAGGTCGGTAAGCTGCATTGGGAACTCCAAGAAAAGGCCGCTCGTGTAACGCGGATCGGCCCAAGGAGGGGTGAGCTTGCTGTGCCCTGGCGCCCTCGAACGGCTCAGGGTTTGCGAGACCCCACGTACAACCGACCACAGCTGGTGCACTGAAAGAAGGCCTCGAGATCTTCCTTTGCGTCGCCGGGAGCTCGACTCTGGCTCAGCTCGCTGGACAGCGGCCAGTCCTCGCGCACCTCGTCTTCAAGAAAGCGGAATGGCACGTCGGCCGCGTTCTGCATGGCCCAGGTCAGCGACAGCATGGTGCCCAGATGGCCGCAGCACATAGGCCAGTTCTGCATGTAGCTGAAGCCGACCCCCGGCGTCTGCAGCAAGGCCTGGGTGGCCTCGTTAGCGGTCATGGTCGAGGGGGCAGATGTCTGCACACGAGCCTCGAGCACGGTCGCCTGGTCGCGGTCCGCTTCGGTAGCCGTGCGTACCCTCGGCAGGATGATGGGGGCCGTTCCATCGGGATCGGCGTACTGATTCCAGCTGCGCCAAATGTCCTCGGAGAGCCAAGAGACGGGGCTTAGACCCGGATCGACTGGCTCTGGCATCGACGGGCTCTTCCACAGGGTCAGGGCGAAGCCCGCCGAGAAGAGCAGCAGCGCCAGGCCAACCAGCGCGATGGGAGTCACTGGGAGAGCAGCTCGCCCGCCAGCTCGTAGCTGCGCTCGAGCAAGGCCGGGATGCCGGCAGGATCAGCACCACCGCCTTGCGCCAGGTCTGGGCGGCCACCGCCCCGTCCACCAACGAGAGGGGCGAGTTCGCGCAACACGTTGCCCGCATTGACGCGTCCACCGGCGATGTCCTTGCTGGCCGCGACCAGCAGCTGAACCTTGGGACCCTTGCGGCCGACGAGCACCACCAGGCTGCTGCCAAGTTGGTCGCGCAGTCGATCGCCCTGTTCGCGCAAATTGCCCTCGAACTCGGCTGCGAGCACCTTGACGCCGCCAATGTCGCGAGCGTCAGAGAGCATGTCCGACGCAGCGGACTTCGCTGCCTCTTGGGTCAGGCTCTTGACCTCGTTCTGCAGCGTCTTCTTCTCTTCTTGCAGCTTGGCGACGGCTTCTGCGGCCTTTGCCGGAGAGGACTTCAGCTGGGCTGAGATGGAGCGCAGGGCTTCGTTCTGGCTGCGGACCCATGCGATGGCTCCGTTGCCGGTCTGGGCCTCGATGCGACGTACGCCGGCGGCGATGCCACTCTCGGAGGTGATGACGAACAGCCCGATATCTCCAGTCGCGGTGGCGTGGGTGCCGCCACACAGCTCGACCGAGAAGCCGGGAATGGAGACCACGCGCACGTCATCGGCGTACTTCTCGCCAAACAGGGCCATGGCACCGTCTGCCTTGGCTTGGTCGAGGTCCTTGACGTCGGTCTGCACGCCGCTGTTGGCCAGAATCTCGCGATTGACGAGGTCTTCGACCCGGCTCAGCTCGTCTGTGGTCATGGACTTGTGGTGGGCGAAGTCGAAGCGCAGCCGGTTGGGGCCGCACAGCGAGCCCTTTTGCTGCACGTGGTCGCCCAGGACCTCGCGCAGTGCGGCGTGCATCAAGTGAGTGCCCGTGTGGTTGCGGCGGGTCTCGTCGCGGCGAGCTCCGTCAGCCTGGACCTCGAGGCCCTCGCCGACAGTGATCGAGCCGTCCATCAGCTTGCCCATGTGCAGGTGCAGGCCCGACGCCTTGGTGGTGTCGAACACTTCGAAGCGCGCATCACCTGTGGTGAGGTTGCCGGTGTCGCCGACCTGGCCGCCGCTCTCGGCGTAGAAGGGAGTGCGATCGAGCACGACGGTGCCCTCGTCGCCAGCATTCAGCTGGTCAACGGCCTCGAGTTGGTCGCCGTCTTTGCGCACCAGGGCGACAATCGTGCCCACGTCTTGGTCGCGGTCGTAGCCCGAGAAGGTCGTCTGGCCCAAGCGGCCGGCGAGGTCGTGCCACAGGGTCCCGACGGCCTCTTGGCCCGAGCCCTTCCAGTTGGCGCGGCCGCGCTGCTTTTGCTCGAGCTCGAGCTGCTCGAAGCGGGGCTCGTCGACGCTGAACTGGCGCTCGCCGGCCATCAGTCGGGTGAGATCGATGGGGAAGCCGTAGGTGTCCTTGAGCTCGAATGCGGTGTCGCCGTCGAGTGTGCCGCCATCGGACAGCTTGTCGAGGGCCTTGTCGAGCATCTTGGTGCCGCGGTCGAGGGTGCGGGCGAACCGCTCCTCTTCGCCGATGACGACCTCGTGGATGAAGCCGCTGCGCTGGCCCAGCTCGGGGTACGCCTCGCCGAACTGCTTGACCACTTCGGCCGTGGTCTTGTGCAGGAAGGGAGCGTCGAAGCCGAGCTTGACGCCGTAGCGAATGCCGCGACGCATGATGCGGCGCAAAACGTAGCCACGACCCTCGTTCGAGGGCATGACGCCGTCGGCGATGAGCATGGCAGTCGCGCGAGCGTGATCAGCGATGACCCGCATGGCGACATCATCTTCGGAGTCAGCACCGTATCGTTTGTCCGCCGCCTGGCCGACCTGTGCGAGCAGGGGGGTGAACAGGTCGGTGTCCCAGTTGGTCAGCTTGCCCTGAAGCACGGCGGTGACCCGCTCGAGTCCTGCGCCCGTATCGATCGAGGGCTTGGGCAGCCGGGTGCGCGACCCGTCGGGGTGCTGCATGAACTCCATGAAGACCAGGTTCCAGATCTCGACGTAGCGGTCGGTGCCGCCGGCTGGACCGTCGGGGTCAAGGGCGCCCATGTCCGGGCCGAGGTCGTAGTGCAGCTCGGCGCAAGGGCCACAGGGGCCGACGGGGCCCATGGACCAGAAGTTCTCTTTGGCGTCCATGCGGCGCAGGCGCGCTTCGGGGAAGTCGACGACCGAGCGCCACAGGTCCCAGGCTTCGTCGTCTTCTTCGTAGACAGTGACCCACAAGCGCTCGGGATCGATGCCATAGACGCCGGTCAACAGCTCCCAGGACATCTTGATGGCGTCGGTCTTGAAGTAGTCGCCGAAGCTGAAGTTTCCGAGCATCTCAAAGAAGGTGTGGTGCCGTGGCGTGCGTCCGACGACCTCGAGGTCGTTGTGTTTGCCGCTGACGCGCAGGCACTTCTGGACCGAGGTGGCGCGCGTGTAGTCGCGCTGTTCGGCGCCGGTGAAGGTGTCCTTGAACTGCACCATTCCCGCGTTGACGAAGTACAGCGTCGGGTCGTTGTGCGGCACGAGGGACGACGAGCGCACAACCGTGTGGTCGCGCTGGCCGAAGAAGTCGAGGAACTGCTGACGAATTTGGGCGGCTTTCACTTTGGGTGCTCCAAGCAGACACGCTTATCCGCGTACGGCGAGCAAGGCATCAGCTTATGCTGTGGGCGTGGAGGTGAATCGCGTGAGTGAGAACAGCCCCGGCTGGCAGGCGATCGACGACGCATGCGAGCGCGTCCACGGGCCGGTCGAGCCCACTCACTTCAGTCCAGGTGTTCGCTTTGCGCTCGGCGGCAAAGATCCACTCGATGGAATCAGCTGCTACGCCGTCACCGACCCGCCGCACTGGCACTTCGTCAGCTACGGCATGAGCGAGCTTTACCGCAAAGAGAGCAAGGACAAAGAGCGAAGCGGCTGGGGCTTTGAGTTCAGCATGCGTCTGCAACGCGACGAGGGCGAGCCGCCGCCGTGGGCACTCAGCTTCCTGCAGAACCTGGCCCGCTACGTGTTCCGCACAGGCAACTGGTTTCAGGCTGGGCACCACATGAGCCTCAACGGACCCATCGCCGCCGGAGCCGACACGAAACTCGTCGGGGTCATGTTCGTCGAGGATCCGCACATGCAGGCGCTCGACACCCCCAATGGCAAGGTCAGCTTCCTGCAGATCTTGGGGGTGACCGAGGACGAGCTGACCGCCGCGAATGCCTGGAATACCATCTCGATGGCCAAGCTGATTCAGTCGGTCGATCCGGACGGAATCGTGGTCCTCGGCCGCGGTTCGGTGCTCGAAATAGAGGCCTCGCGGCGTGCCTTTGACGAGGGCTGTGCCCGAGATGGCAGCCTGACTGCGGCGCTGTTCTTAGGAGAGAACGTCAAGTTCCGACGCTCTGAGACGACGATCGAGTTCACCGTTGGCGCCCGTCAGGTCCCGATGCTTGCCACCCTGTTGCGGGGGCGATTGGCCTTTGGGCGTCCGTTGATGCTCAATGGCACGTCGGGGGTGCGCATTCGGCTGCTTCCCCAAGAACTCGCCGAGCGTTCGACGCCAACCAAGGGCGTGCACGACGTGGTTATGCGGCCCGAGTGGGTCGACGAGCTGGTGTCGACACTGCGGCCAGAGCGCGGTGCCTACACCGTGGCCGGCGGCGAGCTGCAGATTGTGGTGGTGCCTACCGAGGTGCGAGACCACCATGGACGGCCCATCCGCATCATTGGCTGACGGGGCTGGGGCGCTCCGGCACTATCCTCGCAGGCGCACCACGTAGTACCAATTCACGGCGTTCAGGCGGTTGAATACGACTTCTCCGGATGCTGTACGGAAGTGCCCAAAGTCCTGTCCACTCTTCATCGCCTCTCGCGGTGCCGGGTCGGGAAAGTCGACAGCAGAAATCGACTTGTTGCCCTGGGTTCCGCCCTCGATCTCAGCGCCCTTGTGAGCACTGTCGACCACGATGCGCCCCTCGCTATCGACCAGCCAGCTCTCGGTGACGCCTTGCACGTCGGCCAGCTCGAGCATGGCGACGACGGCGTCGAGTGAGAAGTCGAGTCCTGCCACCCCAAAGAACTCGTCCTCTCGGTCGTACAGCGCCATGCTGCAGGGTAGCAGAATGGCAAAGCCCGACGCGTCTTCGTAGGGCTCACCAAAGTGCGCCCCGCGCGACTTCCTGCTCGAGGCGTACCAGGGCCGCTTTCGGGGGTCGTAGTCCACGGGCATCTTGTCGAGTCCGGGGTAGTTGACCAACACACCGTTCTCGAGGCCGACGTAGCCCCAAGCAGGCGACACCCCGTCGACCGCCAGCAACTTGCGCTGCTTCTTTTGGCCCCACTTGGTGGCTTGGGGGTCGTGGCTTCTCAGAAATCCCTGCCGCAGGTGGTGGTCGATCGATACGATTCGCCGCAGATCGGGCTCAACAGCAGCCTTGTCAACCCCTGGGGCGTACAGAAAGGACACGTCTGTGAAGGTGACGTTCTGCTTGTAGCGGTTGTCGTCGCCGTAGTCCGCGGGGGCCTCACCGGCCTTCAAACCCTCCCTGTCGAACAGCGTCTGAGTGTCTTGAGCGGCCCCTCGGTCCCACAGAGCCACGGTGGTCTCGGCCACAGACTCCAGGATGGAGCGGGTTCGAATCAGCTCGTTGTCGATCTCATGGCTGCGCCGACTCACCGCACTCACCAGCTCGGTGACCCTGGCCTGCTCAAGTGCGGCGGCACTCTGGACGCCGAGCACGAAGTTGAGCGAGCCCAGGGTGACCGCACTCGCCAACAGCACGGTGCCAGAGAAGGTCGCCATCGTCAGCGTGGGGTGCGCGCGGGTCCACCGCCAGACTCTGCTGATCGGACCATCGGGATTGGCCAGCACCATCTCGCCGCGCACGTACCGTCGAACGTCCGCGGCCAGCTCTTCGACCGAGGCGTAGCGATCGTCGGTGCGCTCGGCGCAGGCCCGGCGAATGATGGCGACCAGGTCCTTGGGAATCGCCGCCCCATCGCAGCGCACCAGGGAATCGAGGCGGGCTTCTCGCGCCTGAAGCACTGCATTCATGATGTTGTCGGGGACCCGAGGCTGCTTGAGGCAGACCAGGTGAAACAGGACCAGCCCCAGCGCAAACTGATCGCTGGCTGGACCGACGGTGCGAGAGTCTGTGGCTTGCTCGGGCGACATATAGACCGGCGTACCCAGCAGCGTGCCGACCTTGGTGCCCTCGACCTGCACCACGCGCTGACCGGCCTCGGCCATCATTCTGGTCAGCTCGTCAATCTCGGCATTCGCGTCGCTGGAGATCACCTTGGCGATGCCCCAGTCCATGACGTAGACCTCGCCAAAGGCTCCGACCATCACGTTGTCTGGCTTGATGTCCCGGTGCAGCACATCACGGGCATGGGCATAGGAGATGGCGTCACAGGCCCGCAGAAAGTGCTCGAGTCTCTGCGGCAGGCGCTCGCCGGCGTCGAGGGTCTGCTTTTTCTTCAGCTTGGCGGCCGCGGTGTCGCAGTACTCGGTGAAGGTCCTGCCGCGAACCAGCTTCATCGAGAATGCCGGCGCCCCTGATTCGGTGCGCTCAAGACCGTAGATCGGCACCACATTGGGATGGTCGAGCTGGGCGGTGACCTGCGCTTCGGTCAAGAACCGAAAGCGAAGCATGCGGTTCTTGCTGGAGTCGCCTCCCATGACCTTCAGCGCGACGTCGCGGCTGAGTTCCGGGTCGTGCACCAAGTGCACCTCACCCATCGCGCCAGAGCCCACCGAACCACGGGCCTCAAAGCGCTCCGAGATGTCCTCGCGCACGCTTCCGGGTTCGTATTCCCCGGTGTGCGTGACCAGCACCGGGTCCAGGCCAACGTATGTTTGGTTTCCTGCCACGTGTGCAGACTACTACGCGCTGCAGGGGCCGCTAGCCGTGGAACACAGCGCTATTGAGTTGAGGCTCGGTCAGACACCCGCCGTCGACCGGGAACAGGCAGCGATTCGGCCCAGTCCATCCATGTGGGACCTGTCAGTTCGCCACCGTAGCGACTCAGATCGAGCCGTCCGGCTGTCAGCGGACTCATGCTGGCATCGCGGCGGTACAGCCACTCAGCCTCATCAAACAGGGCCGGGTCGGTGCGGAACAGTCCGTAGTCCTGTACCAGTGCCGTGTATTCGTCGGCACCATCGAGCTGACGCAGGCGCTCAAAGAACCGGTCGATGTCGGACTCGGGCACACGAAAGATTCGGTTGGGGTAGTCGCCGAGGACCTCGGGCACGACGGTTAGCTTGTCCTTCTTGGGCTCGAGCCGCGCGCCTTCGCGCAGCATGAACGCGGTGTTGCTATGGGCGCGGTCGCGGGTGATGGTGTAGACCAAGTCGCCTTCGATGGTGCCGTCGACCACAACGTGCACGACCGTGGTCTCGGGCAGCTGGCGAACAGCGGGCTGTGGCTCTGTGGCCAGCAAGCGGGTGTGCTCGAGGACAGCAGCATTTGTCGCACTCAAGTCGGTGCGCGGCGCCGCGCTAGGCAGCTCAAATGCGCGCAGCAGCTCGAACTTTGGGTCGTCGCCGTAGGCAATGTCCACAGGAAGGTCTCGTCCAGCGAATCGATACTGCTGCAGCTGCTTTTTCTTTGCGGCCAGGCCTCGGTACCACTGTTGCCGGATGTCGGTGCGCTCGTCCTCGGGCAGGAAGAGCAGGAAGTTGTCTTCGGACTCGGCGCGGATGTAGTCGAAGTAGATGCGCGTGGCGGTCTGGTGGTAGGTGTTGCCAAAGACATCGAAGTTGGCGACCAAGTTGTAGTAGGTGCGCTCGAGTGTCGAGTAGTCCATGACCCACAGCGTGTCGGGGTCTTCGCCAATCCAGTCCCGCACCACGGTGGAGCTGTCGCGGTGTCGGAACACGGTCAGTCGGGAGTTTTCATGCCCATCCCATAGGTCGTCCATGCTGCGGCCTTCGGGAAGCTGGCGGTGGAGCTCGCGGTTCTTGCGCTTGAGGTAGCGACGCTGGTTGATGCTTCGCTTTCGCGCCTGTTGGGTAAAGCTCGAGAAGGAGTCGATGTCGCCCGGCAGGTCGAGCTGGTTGCGGGACCGGTAGAGGAAGGTCTCGTCGAGGTCGGCGTCCGGATCGAGGAAAGAGACCCAGAACCGGTCTTGGATGACTCCGAGGGCGATGGGGCCGTGGCAGACGGGACCGCGGATGAAGTTCGAAATGAAGAACCAGGACCGCTCGATGAGGAAGGTGTAGCGAGCCTGTTGTGGGATGTCCGCATAGGCGATGACCGGGTTGAGGCCGTCATCCCAGTCTGTGGCGGTGTCGGCATCGGTGGACCAAGTCCGACCCAGGAACAGCCTGTCGAGATCGTCTAGATAGGCCTGGCTTAGCGGGAAGGGCAGGTGGCTCTTGCGGATGCGCGTGCCCTGAATCAGCTCGAACCGGTAGTAGTGGGCTGGCAGCGGCGAGGCTTCGTTCGGGCGTCGGGTCGCCAGCTCGACGATGTCGGTTCCGGGAGGGGTCGCAGACCGGACCAACCGAAAGTCATGTGGGCGCGCCTCTTCTTCGAAAGAGAGGTTGGCCAGGAACAAGTGCTCGTACAGATAGCGAGCGACCAGGCGCTCTCGGGGCCCGGTCTGATTGAGGAAGGCCTCCCACCGGTCGATTTCGGCCTGCTCTGCCGCTGTCGGCGCCTGAGAGACCGTGTCGACTGGCGCCCCCTCGTCGAGCCATTGCTTGATCGACTGCAGTTCTTGTTCGTCCAGCCGTGCCATCGCAAAGGGCATGCCGGAAGTGGGATTGTCGTCTGCCCAAGCCGCGTATTCCTCTTGGACGGGGCAGGTGGATGCGCGCTCGATGCCCAGGTCGAGCTCGTCGGGTGGGGCAGCTTGCGTGGCCAGCGGGTGGGCCGCACCGTGGTCTACGGCGGCCCACAACAGCGAGCTTGCCGAGTCCTGGCCGAGCACGGACGTGAAGCCCTTGGAGCGCCACTGCTGCTCGGTGTCTGCGTCTTGGAATAGGCGAGTGAGCGCCACCTGCTCCATACGCAAATCTCCGTAGACCCGCGTATCGATTGCCCCGCGTTGGACGCCTGCGGGGTCGGTCAGGTTCAGCTGGCAGGGGGCGTCGTAGCAGGCATGGCAGGCCACGCACTTGCTGTCGAAGATCGGTCGGATGTCGTCTTCGTACGACACAGCCGACGCATTCGACCCGATGGCAATCCAGCTGCAGATGAGCAGCAGAGCGGTTCTGGCAACAAACATGGCCGGCAGCTAACCTTGGTCAATCGGGGACGGTGCCGGCATGACGTCGCATTTGGTCACAACTGGGGCAGGAGGCGACTTGGCCTCCTGCCGAGGTGGCTTCTAGGCTTCGGCGACGGGTGCGTTGCCCAAGCCGCCTGCGGTGTCGTCTTCGACGTCGATGCCGTTGGCGCGCAGGATGACGTTCTTGACCTTTTGGGCGACCTGGGGCCGCTCGACGAGGTAGTCGCGGGCGTTCTCTTTGCCCTGTCCGGCGCGCTCGCCGTCGACGGAGTACCAAGAACCGCTCTTTTGCACGATGCCGGAGTCGAGTCCGAGGTCGAGCAGCTCGGCTTCGAGGCAGGTGCCCTTGCCGTAGTAGATGTCGAACTCGGTCTGACGGAAGGGTGGAGCCAGCTTGTTCTTGACCACCTTGACGCGGGTTCGGTTGCCGAGCACTTCGTCGCCCTTCTTGATGGCGCCGATGCGGTTGATCTCGATGCGG
>CAYYHT010000056.1:0-17680 GCA_964471355.1 uncultured Enterobacteriaceae bacterium | reverse complement strand
GACACCGCTGGCACGCTCGTTGGCCTGTCGGACAAGGCCGGGTTCAGCCGCGAAGACGGGTCTGTGCCCCGCTCGACTGAGGCCTTCACCGCCGACGCGCTGGCCACCACGGCGGGTGCGGTCCTCGGAACCAGCTCGACGACTTCGTACATTGAGTCCGCGGCGGGGGTCGACGAGGGGGGACGGACCGGCATCACGGCGCTGGTTGTGGCTGCATTGTTCGCCATGTCGATCTTCTTTTGGCCGTTGGCGAGCGCTGTACCGGGCTGTGCGACAGCGCCAGCGCTGATCCTGGTGGGCGCGTCGATGCAGGGGGCGCTTCGCCGCGTCGATTGGCAGGACCCGCTGGTGGCGCTGCCCGCATTTCTGACGGTGATTGGAATGCCGTTCACCTTTAGCATCGCATCTGGCATTTGCTTCGGAATCATCAGCTACACCCTGGTGAATCTCGGTGCAGGTCGGCGAGACCGGGTCTCGTTGCCCTTGGGCTTGCTCACCGTGGTGCTGGTCGCCCGCTACGCGTGGCTAAGCGGCGGCTGAGAGGATCTTTTTCGATGTTTCTTTTTCCGGTTCCGAGACATGATGGGTCCAAGAGGCGTACCCACTCTTTGTTTGGAGCTTTGAACATGCGCAGCAAGTCCCTTTTCTTTGTCGTTTCGGCCATCTCCCTAACCATCGGCGTTGGCTGTGAGCCCGCTCCTGTCGAGAGTGACGTTCCCGACAGCTACCGCAGCGTCCTGCCCGACGACAGAGTCAAGGTGCAGCTGGACACCGACTACTCGGGCTCCCGCGATCTGGGGCAGCTCGCCGATGCCTACGTGCAGACCGCGCAGATCACCAACGACGTCAACGGCTTCATTGGCGGCGTGCTCGATCACGTGGACAACGCGACCGACTACCCACCCGCCTGGACGTCAACAGAAGAAGCCACTGCGGTCTGGGGGCCCTACGGCGACGACACCGACCCCTCCGAAGTCGCTCTGATGGTGGGCTACGACGAAGCCACCGACATCTATACCTGGGTCATCGCCCTGCGCGAACGCGGCAGCATTGAGTGGGACGACTTCGAGCCCTTCGTCGTCGGCCAGGTCGAAGAGAACGCAACCGAAGAGGACAGCAACGGTTGGTTCTACCTGGACTTTGACGTGGTGGCTGCTCACGGAATGGGCGATGGCGCCCAAGGACGCTTTGTCACCGAGTACGACGTCAACCCCGACGGCAGCGCCGAGGCGGCAGCAGGCTTCGAGGACTTCGTGCCACAGGGTGAAGATCAGGCCATCAATGCCTTCTACAAGTACAGCAACGCAGCCGACGGGTCGGGGGCGATGGACCTCGTCTACGAGGGAGATGTGGACGGCGACCCCACAAGCGCCAAGGAAACCCATGCGGTCCGCACGCGCTGGATGGCCGATGGCTCTGGCCGCGGTGACGCCGGCGTCGGTGGTGGCGATCTCGGCGACTTTGTCGGGTGGCAGTCCGAGTGCTGGGGTGCAGGTCCCGATTTCGGGAGGACTTTCTATGCCAACAACTGGGACATGGAGTCCATCGAGGGCGATCGAGAAGCATGCGTCTTCACAGACGAGGACTTCAGCGACGACGCGGACGTCCCCGAGTAGCTTGGCGGGGCTCAAGTCCTGAGATGTCAATCCGATCGACGGTTGTGTGGCCTTGTGGACACCATGACGGTGTTACAGGGCCGCGCCCTTTGATCCGGAGACGCATATGAATCGCGCGATGTTGGCTCTCACCGGTCTTGTATTTGCCTCTGCGGCGACTGCAGGACCGCTCGAGGTTTACACCGAGTCCGACAACGTCACCCCGATTTACCTGCTCGAGGCAGTCGATGGAACGTTCTATGAGAACGGCCTGGGCGCGCCGACAGTGGCGTACGACGCAGTGGCGTCCGAGTACGTCATGTACTTCGAGACCAAGTTGCCCGACAGCTACATCGCCGGCCTGTCCGGAGACTACAGCACCTGCCTGAATAGCGCCGGGACCAAGACGATTGTCTGGGCTATCGGGCGCGCGACCTCTACGGACGGACTCACGTGGACCGTCGACGGCTCGGATCCGGTCTTGCTGCCGCAGCCCGGCACGGACAACGCCTGCCGGATCTCGCACCCTGTGGTCGTCAACGACGGCGGCAGTTGGCACATGTGGTTCAAGTCCAACGATGCCGCGGGTCAGACCGGCGTTGGCTACGCCTCGTCGAGCGATGGTGTCGCCTGGACTGCGGCGTCCACGACCGTCATCAACATCACGGATTTTGGATTTCCTGCAGTCAGCAAGGTCGGCAACACCTGGTACATGCTGCTTGCCCAGGTCCCCGAGCTGTACTTGGCCAAGTCCACCAGCCCGGATTCTGGCTGGGTTCTGAACAGTGCACCCGTCTTCCAGCCCGACCCGCTGTACGGCGCATGGATGGAGGACCGCATCTACAACCCGTCCATGGTCTGCGAAGATCCTGGCGCGGCGTACCCGCTGACCCTGTACTTTGGCGGCAAGGATTGCGAGGTCGGAGACGGCGCGTGCAATCCGCCAATCACGTCCGGCTTTGGTCGCGCATGGTCTTCGGATGGCGAGACGTGGTGGCTTGATGCGTCAGCCAATCCGGCCTTCGAGTGGCCCTTCCCTGCCGAGATCTGGCGCCAATGGGAGACCATGCGTGTCGGCTCCGAGTACCTCGTCTGGTACGTCGAGCGGGATGGCAACCAAAAGAACCGCATCGGCTTCGCGGCGACCACGCTGACCTGGAGCGCCTCGGACATCTCTGATCGAGTGTGTGAGGCACCTCCCGAGACGGACACCGACACCGATACGGACACCGATACCGATACGGACACCGACACCGATACCGACTCGGACACCGATGCCGATACCGACACGGACACCGATGCCGATACGGACACCGACACAGATGCCGACGCCGATACGGACACCGATACCGGGCCGATTGACACGGGCGGCGGTGGCAACTGCAACTGCAGCTCTGGCGGCTCACCGGGCCTTCTGTTCGGGTTGATTCCGGTGCTGTTGCTCGTTCGTCGCCGTCGGAACTAGCGCCGAGGGCTTTAGTCCTTCGCCTTGCGGATGCGCCGGGCGCGCGCGATCATCACGTTGTCGGGGTCCAGCTCGATCTTCGGCTTCTTTGCCGTATCCAACTGAACTTCGAATGAGCCTTCTCCGTCGACGACGTCCACCCAGATGGTGGTCTCGGACTTTGTCGACTTGTCCGTGATGCGCACGGGGACTTCGACGGTGCCAAAGGGCACATCGCACAACACCTTGCCGGTGAGCATCGGCTTGGCGGCTTCGAGGTCGGCTTGCCAGCGCACCTCGAGCTCCGGAATGAAGCCTCCGTACACCCAGAAGTCGAAGAAGTTGCTGAGGTCGAGCTCGGTGTTCGCCTCGAATGCGTCTTGCAGTTGTTCTGTGGTGACGTACTGCTGGTAGTGCTCACGGGCGAAGGTATCCATGGCCCCAAAGAACGCGGTGTCGCCCATGCGTGAGCGCAGCATCTGGAAGAAGATAAAGGACCCATAGTCCTCGACAATGCGCGTCTCGAAGTAGGACTCGGACGCGTGAGTGAGAGAGGCCCGAATGGCGTTGCCCTTGAGCACCACCTCCCACCGGTATTGGCCCTTCTTCATCGCGTCTTCGCTGTACATGCGGTCTTCTTCGCTCATGGCCGCTTGCGTGTAGCGGTAGGCGTAGCCGCGCGACATGGTGCCGGAAATCCAAGCGTCTCGGTCCGACGCTGGGCGCAGCACATGGCCCCAATACTGCTGGCCAACAGCAGTCGCGAAGCTCAGCTGTCCAATGTTGCGTACACGAGCCTGTGAGGCGAGGGTGGCCCCGGGTTCGACCCCGAGTCCTTTGAGCGCCAAGATTCCGTGGGCATTTCGCGTCAGGGTTGGAGGAACCTCGACAACTTCCATTTCCTTGACCGGAAAGCCGGGCATGTATTTGCGATAGAACACGACCACGCGGCGAATTTCGGGTCCGAACTGGTCGGCCGATTGCTTGTTGGCTGCCGAGAACAGGTGAATGCGCACCGCAGGCAGGTCTTGGTACGGCTCCTCGTACTTGGTGGTCCACTTGCCAAATCCGACCCAAGGGTCGAGGGCGGTGCCACCACGGTGGGCGACGTTGACGACGTGGATGCCGAAGCCGCCAAAGCCCGACATGACGGTGTCTCCGGCCAGTGCTCCGGTCATGCCGAGGGCGTGGGGCCAAGACAGTGTCGTGTCGAAGGGCCAGCCGTTGCCAGGCATGCTCGGAATGGGCTCGGGCAGGTAGGGATGCATGCCGGTGGACTCGCCGATGACCGTCATGTTGTCGCTGCCGTCATAGCGGCGGGCGATGCGATCCCAGTAGGCTTCGGCGGTGACCTTGAGCTGGATGGACTCGCCGGTCGCGAGGCCTCGCGGAAGAGCCAGCTCCACTTCTTCGTGCTCATAATCGGGCTTGCGGATCAGCAGGCTGCGCCCATCGAGGGTGGTGACGTCCACGATGACGGGAATACCGTAGCGCTCGATGCCACGAGGCACGCGCATGCGGAAGACCTCGGCGCCCCCCTGTGCCGTCATGGTCAGGGTGGTCTCGATCTTCGCCCGCAGCAGCATCGCGTCCTTTTTGTACGGGAACACATTGATGGTGGTGCGGGCTTGGTCGTGGGTGAATCGCGTCGGCGGTGCTGGCGGTGAGCCTGGGACATCGGGGTCGAGTGGCGGGAACGAGTCTGCGCTGATGGGCGCTCGGGCCAGCAGAGGCCTTCCTGCACCGTCACGGCCGTATTCGATGATGGTCTCGAGCTTGGACCTGCGGCGGGTGTCGAACTCGCCCGTGTCGTCGCGCGTGAGAGTCATCCACTCGCTGAACTCTTTGACCTCTCGGATGAAGCCATCGTCATCGGCAGCCGGCTCTCCATTCAGGGGGTCGTTTTCGTTGACTGAGCCATCCCGCAACGTGCGTACGACGCGAGCTGGGAAGCGTTGCTCGGTGTGGATGTCGGCAATGAAGTGGGCGTAGCGCCGATCGGTGTCGTACAGGTCGCGGCGGGTGCGGTCGAGGGCCAGGCGTTCGGGCACGTCGAGCTCGGCGAACTCGTACAGCTCCATGCGACGGTTGAACATCTGTACGGCCGTGACGAGTGCGCGGGCGGCGGGGATCCTCTCGGCTTGCACCAGGATGTCGTCAAACAGTTCGACATCGGCTTCGGCCAGCTCGGTGATGATGCTGAGACTCTTGGAGTTGTCGAAGACCGATGTGGTCACGGTCGGACCGGCAAGAATCAATGCGCGATCGGCTGCCACAGCGTATTTGCCGCCTTTGGCGACAGCAGCCATGGACTCGCGACTCATGTCCCCGTCCAGGACCATTCGATTGGCGAATCGCTGGGCGTCACCGCGGTCGGGGAAGCTTGTCTCGACCGTGCCTTCGCCAGCGGTCCAGGCAAAGCCCGCCAAGCGCTTGCCCCCTCGGTGCTCGGCATCGATGAAGTTCTTCTTGCCCTCGCGCTTGTCCCAGTAGGGCTCGTCCCAGCCCGACCAGATCGGGGTGATGTAGCCGTTGTTCATCGTCAGCTTGACCGGGCCGTCTTCAATGACGAGTGGCTGGTAGAGCCACACGGGCAGGTCGTCCTGGATGTGCAGCTGCTGAACCGAGGTCAGATAGGACAGCACATCGGCGGGCTCGACGCGCGGTGGCAGGACGGCCGCGTCCACCTCGGCCTCAGCGGTCGCGGGCGCTTGCGCTTCGATCGGTGCTGGTGGCGAAGGGACGGTGTCATCTTGGGCGAGGCCGAGGGACAAGCTCAGCAGCAGGGCGATCATCAAGGCTCCACTGATTGCACGATGCGTTCAGCCGTGTACCCGATGCCACGCGCCACTGCCGAGTGAAGTTCCTGTCCAACAGCAAGCTGTGCGGCGATGGCCGAGGCCAAGGTGCAGCCAGTTCCTCGCGGCGATGGGCCTGGAATACGGTCTCGCGAGAATACCTGGTCGCCATGCCCTGGTCGGCGCAGCACGTCGACGACGGTGGTTCCCATGACGTCGCCGCCCGTCACCAGCACAGCGGAGTTGTCGAGCATGTTGCCCAGGCGTGCCAGCTCCTGTTGGTTGGGGGTCCACAGCGCGGTGAGTCCAGTGAGCAATGCGAGCTTGTCAATGCCGCCAGGGTCGAGCAGTGCAGTGCCCGAGGTGCTGGCCAAGACCGGATCGATGATGACCGGGGGCACGTGAGTCGCGGACTTCATAAGCTGGGCCACGACGTCGACATGCGCACCGGTGGCCAACATGCCGACCTTGATCGCCCGCGGCTCAAAAGCCAGGGCGGCGAGGAGCTGGGCGCGGAAGTTCTCGATGGGTACCGGATGGATGTGGGTGACGCCGCCCGGGCCCTGTGCTGTGACCGCAGTGACCACGGGCAGAATCCGTGCGCCCTGGTCCTCGATGGCGCGTTGATCGGCGGTGAGCCCGGCTCCTCCACTGCTGTCGGACCCGGCGATGGCCAGCACAGCAGGACGGTCAGCCATGGTGATCGACGCCAGCCTCGCGGCGGATGACCACGATACGGCCGATCAGCCCTTCAGGCACCGATGTCGGAGGAGCGGCCAGCTCGATTCGCTGACCAACGCCCTGAACCAGCCGCACGCCAGCATCGGTGCGCACAAAACCCTTGGCGCGAATGGCCGCTTCGGCGGCCACGCGACTCAGGACATCGGCTTCGCTCACGCCGCTGTCGAACAGCAACTCGTGGGTGTTGAAGCGCTCGTGGGTGTGCGCGTGGGGCTCGGCCTCCGGGTCACGCCGCTGCTCTCTCGAGCCCTCGGGGTCAGGTGGAAAGAGCAATGCGGGAGAGACCTTGGAGTGCACTGCATCGATGATTGGCTGGCCTCCGGTGAAGCCATCGATCTGTTCGCGGGCGGCGGCAATGCCGGCGGAGTCCAGCAAGTCGCACTTGTTGAGAAGGACCAGATCGGCCGCTTCGAGTTGCTCGGTGAATGTATCGTCGATGCCTTGGGCTCGCACGAGTCGGTCGCCGTCAACCAGCACCACCACCACCTCTTCGCTGACGAGGTCGTCAATGGGGGGCCGCCAGAAGGACAACAGCACCTCGCCGGGAAGCGCCACGCCGCTGCACTCGAGCACGAGCCTGTCGGGCTTGGCGGAGGTGAGGATGGTCTCCAGGGTCTCGCCAAGCGCGTCGGAGAGTCGACAGCAGACACAGCCGCCATCGAGCTCGACATAGCCCTCCTCGCCAGCGTCGAGCAGGGCACGGTCGATGCCGGTGTCGCCGAACTCGTTGCTGATGATGGCCAAGCGCACGCCTTCGCGTTGTGCTTCGGCCAGCAAGTGTTGGACCAGGGTCGTTTTCCCGGATCCCAAGTAGCCGGCGATGATGAGGGCGGGGACAGCCATGACGCCCCTCTAACCTCAGCCTTCCTCGACGGCTCCGAGGGCCCATCGAAGGCCGATGCCAGCTGTCCAGCCATTGGCGTTGTACGTGCCATTTCCGACGATCACGCCCGCGGGAGGACCCAGCGTCGGGTCGTTCTCGGTGTTCAGCGCGTTGATCTGCTGGATCGCCGAGTTGCGCACACGCGTCTCTGGAAAGAAGAGCATGTTCGCTGCGATGTCGATCATCATGTGGTCGCCGGGCTTGACTGTGCCCCCCAGGCCAACCTGCACCTTGTTCATGTCGATGGTGCCGACGGCGAGATTGCGCTTGGCGACCGCGGCCGGCTCGTAGAAGCCCCCTCCGCGAATCTCGGCGATGTCTCCAATCTGGCCCTCGATTCCGAGTGCAAAGGTGGTGGCGCTCTGGAAGGAAGCGGGCAGCGCGATGGTGGGGGGAAGGGTGGTCTGCTCCAGCCCCGGCAGTGTGGTCTCGATGCTGACGTCGATGTCCTCGATGAGGATTTCATCGACGCTCTTCCAGTTGACGAAGTGGGCTGCCAGCTCGATCTCGAGTCCTTCGATCGGCCGGACGGCGAATCCGAAGCGCGCCTCGAGGGGCAGGGCCAAGTTCAGGGCCACATCCTCGTCGGACCAGATGGCCTCGGTGCTGCCCTCGGGGGGAGTCAACACGTTCTCGTAGGCACCGCCTACCGCGTCGAACTCCAAGCGGCCGCGGGCCTTGTAGCCAGCGGGTGGCTGCACCGAGATGCCGATGGCCAGCTGTTCGATCGGCTCGACAATCACGCCGAGGTTGAATGACGGCGTGAACAGGTCGCTCACACGCACATCGACGGCGATGTCGTTGGCGGGGTCGTTCTGTGCCTCGGTGGACTCGATGAGGGCGATGTTGGCCTTGAGGCGCTGGCCGACCGTCAAAAAGCCCCACTGCAGCCCGGCGCCGACCTTGATCTGCTTGATGGGCTGCCAAGCAAAGCTTGGACCGATGTTGCCCTGCAGAATCAGCGTGTCGATGACGGTGTAGCGCTGCGCTCCGACGGCGTCGTACTCACTGCTCGGCGCGTAGGGCGTGTACAGACCAAATGCGAAGGCCATGTTGTCGCCGATGGGGGTCGCGAAGCCGAACTCTGGCACGTTGAATGGCGCGGACTGATTCTCGACGACCGGGTGCTCGGTGCCGTCGTCGTCGATGCGCTGGAACTGTACGTTCTGCTGGACAAAGCTCATGCCGAGGTCGAACTCAGCCCGGTCGAGATTCATGAGGCCAGCGGGGTTGTAGCGCTGGGCGAATCGAGTGTCTGCAGTGGCCACCCAGGCGCCGCCACGGGTGGACGCGATGACGCCGGAGTCCGAATAAAAATAGCCGGACGCCAGGGCCTGGGCAGGCAGCAGGGCAAACAACAGCGGAAGGGTGCGCATTCGGACTCCGATGGCTACCGCGACTTATACCTCGAACTTCCAGCGACACGCCCGGAAGCCCTGCACACGTCCATTTTCGTCGAAGGCTATGCCCTCGAGCACGAGGCGCCGCTGTTGTTCGGATGGGCGGTCCACTTCGCCTCGGTGGCTGATCTGGCCCTTGGCATTGATGACGCGATGCCAGGGAACGTTGTCGTCGGCGCCGCCGATCGCCGACAGCGCCCATCCAACATGCCGGGCGACGCGGGGTGAGCCCAAGGCGGCAGCCACGTCGCCGTAGGTTGTCACCCAGCCTTCTGGCACGGTTCGCACGAGGTCATAGACTCTGGCATGAAAGCCGGCCCGGACGATTCTCTCTGGGTCATCTCGGTGCATGCAGCAGGGGTAGCGCGTGGCAGGCAGACTAGCGATCGCGGCTGTGCTTCTGTCCGGGTGTTGGGAGCCCACGACAACTGGGCAGACCGGCATGGTGGGCGTGCTCACTGACGCCGGCGGCATTCCAATTCGAGACGTTCGGGTCGAGTCGATCGAGCATGGGCAGCGCACCGACAAAGAAGGGCGCTTTGCCATCGCGTTCAAGCCGCCCGAGCAGTACGTCGGCTTTCAACAACAGCACACTCACTTTCGAAGAGTGCGCCGCGAGGCCGATGACGGCAAGGTGGTGACGATTGGGCTGCCCCGTTTCCGCGATGCCGAGCTCAAGTGCAAGCTGTCGCGCCCGTGCGATGCCGAGCTGACCTGGGACCTCGGGGAAGGACTGAGCGCGCGGGTCAACGCCTCGTGCAACCCCGGAAAGATCACCCCGCTGCCTGGAGTCCCCGTCGGCGATCCGACGCTCGCCTGTGCGGCTGGCATTGGCGAGGTGCCGATGAGCGTCGAGCTGCGGGTCAGGGACGAGCGATTCGAAGTGTGGGCGGCACCTGTGCCGGTGCGTGTCGAGGTGCGTGCTCCTGACGGCAGTGCGCCCAGCTCCTGTTCCGTTCGCGTCGGCACCAAGCCGGCGCGGCGGTCAGGCGAGGGGTTTTGGGTGGCAGATGCCCGTGGCGGCGAGACGGTCGTCGTGTTCTGCGATGGGCGTCCGGCGGTACCCAAGCGCCTGGAACCGGGCCAGGAGGGCGTTGAAGTTCCATGGACTGCACAGGGACCCAACCTCGAGCTGTCCAATCTTCCTGGGGCGCAGGCGATCTGGCTCACTCACGTCGGAAAGGGTGGGTGGGCCGTGCAGATTCCGGTGGGCGAGGACGGCCAGCTGCCGCTGCCCCCGTTGGCTGCTGGACTGTACCGATTGGTGCTTGGCGAGCCCAGTCTGCTGCTGGACGCACCGCTGCTCGAGCCGGAAGTTCCCGACGGCGTCGCGGTTTTTTCCGTTGCGGGAGAGGGGGGAGCCGTAGGTACGTTGCGAATCGCCGCGGACATGGCCAGCGGCACAATTCGATCGGAGGGTCCATGAAGGGCTTGAGTCTGTTTGCGCTGTCCGTGCTTCTCGGCACCGCGTGCGTGCCCAAGGGCAAGTACGACGAGCTCGAGGGCATCAAGAACCAGCTGCAGCTCGACCTCGAGCACTCGCAGTCCGAGCACTCGCAGACTCAACAAGAACTCGCCCGTCTGGGCAGCGAGCTGTCGGCAGCCGAAGCCGCGCTGCTGCAGACCAATCGCAAGCTGGCCGAGAAGATCTCGGAGGCTGGCGAGCTGCAGGCGGACATGGCTGGCATGAAGCGGGCACTGGCCGAGGCCGAGGTGCGCAAGGCGCGGGCCGATGCGGCTCTCAAGAACTACCGCGACCTGACCGCCCGCTTTCAAGCGCTCATCGACGCGGGCACGCTTCAGGTCAAGGTGATCGACGGTCGCATGGTGGTCGAGCTGGCGACGGACATTCTGTTCGGGGCGGGATCCGCCAGCCTTTCACGGGCCGGCCGCAAATCCATTGAGGAGGTGGCGCGGGTGCTCGCCTCCATTCCCGATCGCAAATACCAAGTCGCAGGCCACACGGACAACGTGCCGATTGCGACCGAAAAGTTCCCGTCGAACTGGCACCTTGGAGCCGCGCGGGCGATTTCTGTCACCCAGCTGCTGGTGCGTTCGGGTCTCGATGGCAGCCGAGTCTCCGCCGCTTCGTCTGCCGAGTTCCAGCCGACCGACACCAACCGCACCCGCGAAGGCAAGGCGGCCAACCGCCGCATCGAGATCATCATTGTTCCCGACCTGTCGGATCTGCCCGGCTTTGATGAGCTACAGGCGCTTGCTGACGACGGCTGATTTGTATGTCAAAGTGCGCTCGCACGGAAGAGAGACGAAAACCATGACCCCACGACGGCTCATAGCGGTGGCCCTGGTTGTGTTTGCGCCATCTTTTGGCTGCAGCGGCGGCACCGGTGACACCGATGCCGGAACGGGTGTTGTGGACACCGACACCGACTTCGAGACGGACACGGACACCGATGCCGACAGCGACAGCGACAGCGATGCCGACAGCGACACGGACACGGACACCGACAGCGATACCGACACTGACACCGACGCGGACACGGACACGGACACCGATGTCGGAGCGCCGATTCCGACGGGGGCCGTGGCCGACACCTGTGCCGAGACAGCCACCGCCGATGTCTTGCTGCCCGGGGTGTGGTTCGGAGACCTGACGGGACTGGCACAGGACGTGGATAGCGAGTGCGCGGGCTTCAACAGCGCCGGTGGAGAGGCACTGCTCAAGCTTGAGGTACCCACCGGGGCATTGCTCGAGGTGTCGGTCGACATGCCGGGTGCCGACACGGCGCTGTTCTTGATGCCGGACTGCGCCACTGACGACACCTGCACGGCGGCTTCAGATGACGTGTTCGGGCCCATCGAGACCCTGAGTTGGTTCAACAAAGACGCCGATGCAGCCCTGCTATTGGCCGTCGATCATTTGGGCCCCCCGATATCGCTGGGCGGGCCGTACACGCTGGTGTACGACTTGAAGCAATACACCGCCGGCGGTCTGTTTGACACCTGCGCCGATGCAGCCGCGGGTGCGGTGCTGACAGAAGGCTCTTGGTGGGGCGACCAAGCGAGCTTCGCCGACGACGCGAGCGACGTATGCCTGACCACGACAACGCCGGGACGCGACGGATACGCGCTGGTCACGGTGCCTGATCAGCACGTGGTCGAGGTCAGCTACGCCACCGATGGCGCCGGTGGCCAGGCCGTGCTGACGTTGTTTGACGACTGCAGCGACCTGCTCACCTGCCAGGCCACGGGCGGCCCTAGTCCGGGCCTCGCGACGCTGAACCACTTCAACAACACTGGGTCTGAACAGACTTGGCTGTTGAGCATCGACACCGATGACGGTGCCACCGTGCCGGGTGCGTGGCGGCTCGACCTGAGTACGGCTGCGACGACTGCCCTGCCCATGGTCGACACCTGTGGGCAAGCCGCTGCGGCAGCGCCGATCGTCACGGGCTCGTACGCGGGCACGTTGGCGGGGGCGGCATCGGACTTGGACGTGACCTGCGCTGGCTCAGCTGGAACGGCCGGCGAGGACATCTTCGTTCCGGTGGTCCTGCAAGACGGCGAGACCCTCGACGCGGTCCTTGCTCAGTGGGCGGGTGACGGCGCTCTGTACCTTGTGAGCGACTGCGCAGATGCCTCCACCTGCGTCACTGGCCAGGACAACGGGGGAGTCGAGGCCATCACCTACATCAACGGCTCGGGTGCTGTGGAGCGGTTGTACTTGGTCATCGATTCAGCGGCGGCATCGGGGCTCGAACAGTTCGGCCTGGATGTGGCGATCACGACCCCGTGAACCACTCACGCATGGCGGCGACCATCCACGGCTGATCCTTGGCGCCGCACATCTCGCGCGCCGAGTGCATCGACAGCATCGGGTTGCCCACATCGACCGTCGACACGCCCACGCCGGCCGAGACGATCGGGCCAACGGTGGTCCCACAGGCCATGTCCGAGCGACTCACAAAGTATTGGCTGGGCACCCCGGCCTTCTCGCAAAGACGCAGGAATATCGCTGCGGTCTCGCCACTGGTGCCGTAGCGCTGGTTGTGATTCTGCTTGATCGCTGGGCCGCGGTTGAGGTGCGGCAGGTGCTGCGGCTCGCTCTTGTCGGCCCAGCCGGGGTGGACCGCATGGGTCATGTCGGCGCTGATGGCCATCGATACGGACAGAGCGCGGCTCAATCCTCCGGGCTCTTGAAGGGTTGCGTCGCGGGTGATGCGCTCGAGTACGTGCTCGAGCATGCGTCCGTCGGCTCCACTCACGGACCGTGAGCCCACTTCCTCGTGGTCGAACAGCGCCAAGACCGCCGTAGCTGGACCGGGCTCGAACGCGACGCTGCCAATCAGCGCTTCTAGGCCTGCATGGCAGGAGCCCACGTTGTCGAGGCGCGCGCTGTGCAGAAATTCGTCGTTGGCGCCCGAAAGCGTCGCCGGGGTCAGGTCGTATAGCGACAGGTCCCAGGCAAGAATGTCATCGGCTTCACAGCCGACCTCCGATGCGAGCAAGGTGTGCAGTGGCCGGGCATCGTCTTCGTCTTCGAGGGCAAACAGGACGGGCATGTGCTTCTGCTTGTTGAGCTTGAGGCCGTCCTCGTTGACGCGTCGATTGAGATGGATGGCGACGTTGGGCACGCGAGCCAAGGGCTTGCGCAGGTCGACCAGAACCGAGCGCTGGCCGTCACCGTCGCGCAGCACCACCTGTCCGGCGATGCCGAGGTCGCGGTCGGTCCATGTTGCGAGGATTGCACCGCCGTAGACCTCGACTCCCAGCCGGACGTAGCCTTTTTCGACAATGTAGGGCTGGGGCTTGATGCGCAGGTTTGGCGAGTCGGTGTGGGCCAATACCATGTGGAATCCAGCCTGTGCCGTCGGTGCCGAGCCGACCCGGAACGCGATGACCACGCCGTTGTGGTGAATGAATCGCTTGGCGCCGGGGGGCAGCGGGGAGGGGGGAGCTGTGTGGTCGATGGGCTCGAAGCCCGCCTCTATGAGCCAGCGCGCAGCGGTCTGTGCGCAGTGGTACGAGGTCGGCGATGCGTCGAGGAAGCGCAGGAAGCGCTCAACAATTGGGTCAGTCATGCGGACTCCATAGCGTGGCAAACGGTTGTCTGTGGAAGCGCAGGTGCTTAGTCGTGCGGTCCGCTCACGACCCTTCGGAGAATGCACACGATGACTGCACAGGAACATGGCTTCAAGGCCGAGGTCCAGCAACTCCTGGACCTGATGGTTCACAGCCTCTACTCCGACAAGGAAATTTTCCTGCGGGAGTTGATCAGCAACTCCGCCGATGCGCTCGACAAGGTCCGGTTCATCGAGCTGACGCGCATCGACCTGACCGCGGCCGCTGGCGAGCCTGGCATTCGCATCGATGTCGACAAAGAGGCCAACACCATCACCCTCGAGGACGATGGCATCGGCATGACCGAGGAAGAAGTCGTCCAGAACCTGGGGACCATCGCTCACTCCGGAACGAGCACCTTTTTGGAGCAGCTCAAAGAGTCCAAAGACAAGGGGGTCTCCGACCCCAACCTGATTGGCCAGTTTGGCGTGGGCTTCTACTCCTGCTTCATGGTCGCCGAGCGGGTCGAAGTCGAGACGCTGTCCGCCCTGCCAGATTCCACCGCAGTGCGCTGGTCAAGCGAGGGCAAGGGGACCTACTCCATCGAGCCCGCCGAGCGCGCGACGCGGGGCACCCGCATCACCATTCATCTGCGCGAAGCCGATGTGATGGAGTACACCGAAATCACCCGGCTGCAGACCATCGTGCGCAAGCACTCCAACTTCCTGTCGTGGCCCGTCCACGTCGCGGGCGAGCAGGCCAATCAGGCCAAGGCGCTGTGGCACGAGCGTCCCAGTGACGTCGAGGACGAGGAATACAACCTGTTCTTCCGGTCCCTTGCCCAGGATTGGAACGACCCCGCGATGCGCATCTCGGTCGATGTCGACAGCCCGCTTCAGTACAAGGCGCTGTTGTTCATTCCCGGTCGCCGTCCGTACAACCTGTTCCACCCCGACGCTGAGCAAGGCCCCCGGCTGTACGCCAAGCGTGTGCTCATCGATGAAAACGCTCGCGACGTCCTGCCAAACTGGCTGCGCTTTGTGGTCGGCGTCGTCGACAGCGAAGACATTCAGCTCAATGTCAGCCGCGAGATGGTGCAGAAGACCCCTGTGGTCCGCAAGATTCGCGAGGCGCTGACCAAGCGCGTGCTCAAGGAGCTCGGGCGCCTGGCCAAGAAGGAAGCTGCCGCCGCCCTTGCCGAGGACGAGCCGGCCAAGGTCGATGACACCGACACCGACACCGACACCGAGACTGCCGAAGAAGTCGTCAACACCTACGCCCAGATCTGGGAGAACTTCGGTGTGGTGCTCAAAGAGGGCTTCTTGCACGCACCTGATCACCGTGACCGTCTGACGCCATTGCTTCGCTTCAACGCCAGCTCCCACGACGATGAGCAAGGGCTGATTTCGCTGGCCGAGTACAAAGAGGCCATGGTCGAGGGCCAAGAGGCCATCTGGTATATCGCCGCCCAGAATCGCGACTCGGCGTTGTCCTCGCCTCACCTCGAGGCGTTCACCAAGCGTGGCTGGGACGTGATCATCCTCACCGACACCGTCGATGAGTGGATGATTCGTGAGCTGTCTGAGTTCGACGGCGTGCCGGTGAAGTCCGCGACCAAGGGCGACCTTGGTATCGATGGCGATGATGAGGCGGACGAAGCCGAAGAGGAAGATGCCGTATCCATCGGCGAGCTCGGCCCCTGGATGACCGAGGTCTTCGGTGGTGAAGTCTCCGATGTGCGTGCCAGCAAGCGGCTCGTCGACTCTCCATGTGTGCTCGTCGATGCGAACGACAGCCTGATGTCGGCGAACGAGGAGCGCATTCGGCGCCAAGCCCGCGAGATGATTCCGGGCCTCGGAGCGACCCGCGTGCTCGAGCTCAACCCGGACCATGTTGTCGTGAAAAATCTCGTGCGGATGCACGCTGCAGGCCAGACCGATGAAGCCGAACCCATCGCTCGTCTGCTGCTTGATGATGCCTTGCTGCTCGAGGGCACGGTACGTGACCCAGCGGCCATCGGCCGTCGGCTCCAGGCACTGCTCGCTCGGGCCTCAGCGGCGGCACTGAAGCAGGCCGAGTAGCGCAGCCGCTGGGCGCGAACATCGTCTCGGGTCCCGGTAGCTGTTACACTGTCGGCCTTGGCACTGCCCCTCTGGGCAGCCGTAGGTGATTTATGCGCGTAGCTCTTTTCTTTGATGGCAAGAACCACATGAAGGCCCTGCGCCGATCGGCAGACGATCGGTGGCTCGACCACGGAAAGCTTGCCGACTGGACCGTAGAGCACGTTGGCGGCGACCATTTGTTCGCGGCCTACTACTACACCGGCGTTCCTACACCCCAAGACGAAGCACGGGACCGGCACGCGCTGTCCGACCTGCTCGACAACCTCGAGAAGCGCACCGGATTCTTCGTTCGCCGCTTCAACCGCCGCGCCAGCACCCGAGAGTGCCCCCATTGCGACGGCATCATCGCCTACACCGAAGAAAAGATGGTCGACACGTCGCTGGTGGCCGACGTCATCATGTTGGCCGTTCGAGACGCCTTCGACATTGCCGTCATCTTCAGTGGCGACCTCGACGTGGCGCCGGCACTGCAGGCCATCCACGGCATGGGCAAGCAGGGCTGGGTGGCGACCTTTGGCGACTCCGGACTGTCGCGCACGCTGTCTCGTTCAGCCTGGGGCACCATCAACTTGCTCGAGTTCCTCGACGAGTTCAGCTACGCGAATCTGTCGACAGCGACGCCGGTCAACCTGCCCGCGGCCCCCCCAGAGCAGACCGACGACGAGGTTCTGCGTGAACTTCGTCGGGCCGAGACTCACTTCTCAGCTGGCGGTGGCTTTGTCGGAGCCCACTACTTCATCCATCGATGGAAGGGCCATGACATTCCCGACCCACCGGACTTGCGTCGCGAGGCTCTGCAGCGCCTGATGCAGCTGGGCAGTGTCGAGACCTACCAGGTCGATGGCAAGACTGCGCTGCGGACCGCGGACCCCTCTGGACTGCCGGTCGACGACGACGAGACGACCGTCGAAATGCGTCTGTCCGACGCGGTCAAGCGCCTGCGCAGGCGGGTCGGCGTGCACGACAAGGACGCTACCTAAGCGGCAAAGGTCAGCTGCGTCACGGCCGCGCCAGCGCTTCGACGGTTCCCTTCTCGACCCACAGGGCGTGAGTGGCCCCCCGTCCCGCAAGCTCGGCCAGGCGCTCTGGACTCGCCTCGTCGGGGCGCAGGACCCAGCCATAGCGATCGGCGTGGTACAGCGCCGTCGGCTCGCGGTGCTCGGCGATGGCGACCACCAAGGAGTGCTGGTCGGTGACGGCTTGTGCGGCGGTCCCCACTAGCAGTGCGGGACTATCTCGAAGCTCGGCCTGCAGGTAGGTCCGGTACACAGCGGCGCTCTGTGCCGCCGTCAGCGCGAGTGCTGCTCCCAACAGGCCCGACGACAGGTTTGCTTCCAGGCGGGCGTGGCGGGCCAGTACGGAGCCCGCAATGACGCAAACCGGAGCCAACAGAGCGAGCTGGTAGTAGTCATGGGCGCTGTTTCCCCGAGCGACCAGCAGCACGTAGATGGCGGTCGCAACGAGCCATGCATCAAAGACCACGTGTTCGCGATTGGGCCGCTCCAGCCACAGGCCGGCCAGCACCACGGGCACCAGACCGATGGCGAGCAACTTTAGGGTGATGCGCGCCCACAGCAGCTTCTTCCAGAAAGCGAGGGTGAGCAGCACGTCGACGGTTCCCCACTTGTCCACTCCCGGCGAGATCGAAAAGAACGCCAAGCCGGTGTGAGAGCC
>CAYYHT010000055.1:0-18248 GCA_964471355.1 uncultured Enterobacteriaceae bacterium | reverse complement strand
TTTGGCTGCACGAAGGCGGCGCTGCAGTTCGCGTCGCACGGGGTGTGGCGGTCACGGCAGCGGTGCTGGTCGGCCTGCTGGTCCTGCTTCCAGAGGCGCTCAACGAGGGCGGTCCTGCAGTCCTGGCGGTCTTATTGCTGGGTGTCGTTGTGCCCTCGGGCATTGAGCGCTTGGTGCATTCGTCTCGCATGGAGGCCGGGGTCGGTCTCGTAGCGGCGGGCATGGTGCTGCATCAGGTCCTCGATGGCGTGCAAATGGGGGCCGTGGGGCCCAGCGTCGGGGCGCCTGGGGTATTGGCTCTGGGCCTGCATGGGCTTCCGCTGGCTGCGGTGGCACTGATGGCCATGGCGCGGAGCGGTCGGGCTCCTGCACTTGCGCTCTGGGTCCTCCTGGTCGTTGCGACAGGAGTCGGATTCGCCGTCGGTGCTTCCGTCCCACCTGTTTGGCTGGCCCCGTGGGAGCCATGGATCCAAGCGGCCGTAGCGGGGGTGCTGCTGCACGTTTTGATTCACGACATTTCGGCGGCTAGGCAAGAACAGGCGCCCGCGTGATACGGATCGACCGTGGCTGAACCAGAGATCGGATCCGAGATCAGCGGAAAGCTGACCTTTCGCATTGAGCGCTTCCTAGGTGGGGGAAGCTTCGGATCTGTCTTTCAGGCCGCCTGTATGGACCATGTGGCCGGTGATGGCCTGCCGTCCACGGTGGCGCTGAAGGTCCTGCACGGGGGCCTTGCCGACAAGCAACGTCGCCACACCTTGCAGCGCGAACTATCCGCCATGCTGGCCATTCGGTGCCGTCGCATCCCTCGAGTGTACGACTGGAGCCTGGACGGTGAGACCCCGTTCATCGCGATGGAGTTCTTCCCGCACGGCTCCCTCGAAGACCTGCTCGACAAGGTCGGTGCCCTCGACGAGGCCGACGCCATCACCTTGCTCGAGCGGCTGCTTGAGGCATTGGTCGCGGCGCATGGCGTGTCGGTCCTGCACTTGGACATCAAGCCCGGAAACGTGCTGCTCGATGGAGCTGGCGGCTTTGTGCTCACCGACTTCGGCGTCGCCCAGGCCCCCCGAGCCGGCAAGGCACTGCCCATGGCGGGACTCGGCAGCCCAGGCTGGCATTCGCCCGAACAGGAACAGCGCCTTCGTGGCACCTTCGACTTGCGCAGCGACTTGTTTGGTGTCGGTGCGACGGTGTGGTCGGCGCTCACGGGAGTGAACCTCGGCTCGGACTTTGGCCTCATGCGCCGGGCGCGGTTCAAGGGCGCCAAGACCGTGCTGCCGCGCGTGTCCAAGCTGCGCCAGGTGAGTCCGGGCTTTGAAGCGGTCGTCATGTCCATGTTGGCTCGTGACCCGGACAACCGTCCGGGCGACGCGGCCATGGCACTCGATCGCCTGCGCCGGGTCAAAGCAGGCGACGACTCCGAGCTGAAGCTGCCTGGGGTCGAGATCACCGCCAACGAGCTTGCCGATGTGCTGAATCTCATCGTCGATCCGCTGGTCGCCCGCATGTTCAAGCGTGACCATCGCGGAATTCGCCACCTCAAGGACGGCGAGATTCTGTGCAGTCAGGGGGATAGCTCGCTGCACGCGTTCGTGGTCGTGCACGGGGCAATGGTCGTCATGCGCAATGGCGACCTGTTGGCCACGATCGACCGTGAGGGAGACTTCGTCGGTGAGATCGCGGCCCTGACCGGGGCCACACGCAACGCGACCCTGGTGGCCAAGGGTGACCTGTGGGTGCGCATGCTGAACGCGGCTCAGCTCGAGTCCGTGATTGCGACAAACCCCGCGCTTGGGGTGCGGCTCATTCGAAGCATGGCGGGTCGCTTCAAGTACCTAAAGTAGTTTCACACAGTCGCTTCAGTCTGCAACCGCACACAGAGAGATCATGCGACACAGTACCCGTACTGTGTGCAATCAGGGTGCGGTGTAGTCCGGCAAATGAGGCACGGCCTTGAACACGTTGTGGATCACGGGTTCCACCATGCCCTGCACCCGAACCAGCTCCGCCTCTCCAAAGCTGCCGGTGTCCTGCAGGTGGCGGATGATGCCATCGAGAGACAACACGAGGCCGCGGAACAGCAACGGATCTACCGTGAGGCCGGCGACCTCTTTGAACTGCTCGTCGATGAAGGTCACCATGGCGTTGATGGTGCTGTCACGCAGCGGGGCGAGGGGAGAGTCGGCTTGGACAGCCATGCGTTGCAGGGCCCAGAGCAAAGGTCCACTGTCGTGCTGGTGCTGCAGGTAGGCCATGATTCCGGCGACGATCTTCTCGGACTGGTCTTCGGTATTGGACACGGCCCTGGACACGTTGGCGACCAAGACTGAAATCGCTTCGCCATAGAGTGCGACGTAGGCGGCGTCTCGGCTTTTGAAGTACTGGTAGTAGGTCCGCCGCGACACATTGGCCTCTTTGAGGATGTGCTGCACCGTCGTCGTGCTCACGCCGTGCTCGAGCATCGCCCGCTGTGCGCCATCGAGGATGCGTGTCCGCGTTTGTGATGTACCTGTCAATCGCTTTGCTCCGCCGGTATACGCATTGTATACACCTCGCCCTGTATACGCGATGTATACCCGGTTCCTCGGAGGTGGCGAATGCGCCGCGAATTGCTTCTTTCTTTGGTTGTTTGTGCGTTCTCATTGAGCGCCTGTCAGTCAATGAATCGCTACACCGTGCTCACTGAAGACGATGAAGTGGCGCCCGACCCCCAAACCGAGAACACCGATCCGGAACCGACCGTCGAGCCAGACCCCGACCCCACCGACCCCGAGCCCGATCCCGATCCGGTGGAGACAACGAGTCCCGTCGAAGACTGCTTTGCAGGCATCGGCTCCGGAGCCGGCGCAGGACCTGACTACGATCAGTTCTCGCCGACGATCGGCAGCCACTGCAATGGCACCAATCACCAGGACATCAACAGCATCGAACGCGTGGTCTTCTTGGGAGATAGCGTCACCGTCGGCACCCCACCGACCGACGCCGACGCGGTCTACCGCAGCATCCTTGCCAATGAGCTCGCTGCAGAGTTCGGTCTCGATGCGCCGAACTGGCTGTGGGAGAACGTCAATGTGCTCGAGGGCACCTCGCTTGTCCGTGAATCCGGGGACTTTGCCTCATGCGCCGAGTGGGGAGCGCGGGCTGACGACCTGATGGCTGACAATACGCAGGTAGAAGACTGCTTTCCCGTCAGTGAACGCAACAAGCGCACCCTCGTCATCATGACCGTTGGCGGCAACGATCTCGCCAACCTGACCGAGGGCTTCATCGAAGGAACCCCGGACGCCGAGCTGTGGAACGAGACGCACGAGTTCATGGGCCATGTGCGCGAGGCCGTCGAGTGGATCGTGACCCCAGGTCGCTTTCCCAACGGTGTGGATGTGATCTTCACCAACCTGTACGAGTTCACCGACGCGACCGGGGACACGGGCTCTTGTCCCGCCGCCTCCCTCGCTGGCTTTGGAGCCGCGGTCGAGAATCCAGCGTTGGAGCAGATGGTGTTGTGGTCCATGGAGGAGTTCATGTCGATCGCCGACGACACCGACACGGACATGCTCTTTCTGCTCGAGAACTTCTGTGGGCACGGCTTTGCCAAGGACGATCCGTCGGGCCGCTGCTACCGAGGTCCAAGCGCCGAGCTGTGGTTCGACCTGACATGCATTCACCCAAACCCTCGCGGACACGAGGTCATCGCCGACATGTTCATGAGTGTGGTGCGCGAATAGATCGACATGTAAACAAAGTGTATACCTCGATGGCCGGAGAGGTATACACGGCGTATACATGTGCATCGAATGGAGTCACGATGCGCCCGATCCTTGCTGTCCTCTTTCTCGCCGCTTGTGGTGGTTCTCCGTACGTCTTGCCTGAAGACGACGTCGAGCAGCCGGATGACACAAATGACCTAGGGGATGTCGATCCTGTCGACCCCGAGGAAGACGACCCTGCAGACACCGCGCCGGAGCCGTCCTTCACTGCCGACGAAGGTGACTGGGTCACCGTCACCGAGACCATGCTGCACGATGACTGCCAGATGGCGGACTACGTGACGGACGGCCCCGGTGGAGTCGTCGAGGTGCTTGGTGCGGGCATCGAGGAGTTCTCGATCACCCACACCCGCGGCACCGAGCTGTGCGTGGCGGCCGACGATGGCAGCTTTGAGTGTGACACCCGCAGCCGCGTCGACAGCACGCCGCGCCAGAAGTATGGAATGGACGCGGACTTGGTCATGGACATCACCCCGTCAGGCGCGTTCTATGACGACGAGAACATGGTCTGGGAGAGCTACATCGACGTCGAATGCATGGGCAGCGGCTGCTGGCTCGTGACGCTGGCGACCAGTAGCTTTCCGTGCTCGATGAGCATCCGGGTCGAGGCCGAATCCATGTGAGCGCCTGTCGCTGTATAGGACGCAAAAACGCCTTCGGAGCAGGACTCCGAAGGCGTTTTGTGTTGTGGCGCCCACTGTTGGATTCGAACCAACGACACTCGGATTAACAGTCCGATGCTCTAACCAACTGAGCTAAGCGGGCGTTGCAGCAGAGTCGCCTCTGCAGCGCGCGCCGCACTCTAACGCCGTCATGGGAGGCGTCAACGCTGGCGACGACGGAGTCCCAACATCGCCAACCCAACCAGCCAGAACGCGCCTGTGGCGGGGGCTTGCGAAGATGAACAGCCACACACTCCACCGCGTTCATCGTCGACCTGCGGCATGGGGGCCTCGAGAATTCCCCACTCGAGTGGCTCGCCATCGTCGTCCTCGGGGCACCAAGACCGCGTGCCGTCTTCGCAGGCTTCGATCATGGCGTCGTTGATCCAATCGAGGTGGTAGTCGACGCGGGTGTCGACGCCGCCGGTCTCGTTGCAGTCGGTGGTGTCATAGGCGTGGCTGGTGATGCCGATCTGTCGCTGCAGGTCGATGGAGTCGCTCTCTTCGAGGTCCCAATAGCTGGGGCCTCCGCTGTCTCCGTGGCATTTGCGCACATCCGTGCGTTCATGGCCGACCTTGAACTCGGGTCCGGCGAGCTCGGCGATGAAGGACTCGCCCATCTGCTTGGTGCCGGCCGCACCGCCTTGAACCGGCGTGGTCTGGCCCCAGCCCACTGCCCACACCGGGTCGCCCTCGGCGATCAGCTCAGCTTCCTCGGGGGTAGGCAAGATGGCCAGGGGCACGTCGTAGATGGGCTCTTCGAGGAACAACAGGCCGATGTCGTTGTTCGCCGACAGGCCGACGCGAATCATCGTGGCGCCGACCCAGTCGTCGCTCCATGTCCATGAGGTGGCTCGGACAGCGTCCTCAGGCAGCGGATCGTTGAACCCGAGCTGGTAGTGGGTCAGATCGTCGGCGCGGGTGAAGTGGAAGTCGAGCGCGTCGAGAGTCATGCCGTACTGCTGCTGCACCAGCGTCTCGAAGTCGACGCAGTGTGCCGCCGTGAGCACGACGTCAGGCGCGATCAGGGTGCTGCTGCACATGAACAGCTTGGCCGTCAGTCCGAAGGCCGTTCCCTCGGCGACCAGGCCGCCAGCACTGGCGAAGTCGTCGACGTTCGCGTCGTCCCCATTGATGATCGGCGCAGGTCGGCCGTGGGCATCGCGGGTCCAGCCTAGGATCCGGGCGCCGTCATCCTCTTCCCATGCACCCGACTCATCGTCCGCTGAGGCCGCGGCGAGCGGGTTGTCCTGAGCGAGTGCCGTTGCTGGACACAGCAACAGCAAGGTGGCGACGAGACGATTCATGCACTCTCCATGACACACGCAGATGACCGTGTTTTCGCTCAACCCGCAACCTGCGATGCTGCGCAAGACATCAGCTTTACTCTTTGGCGGCGGCTTTGCGTACTTCGTATGGGGCCATGTAGGTCGTCTCTGGATTGACAGCCTCGGCGTAGTCACTGGCCCACAGATCGCTGTGCATCGTGTCGAGTCGCTGAGCGAACTCGGGTCCCGACACGATCAGCCCCACATTTCGACTGCCGTGAAAGTAGTCCTTGCTCCAGTTCGATGTGCCGACCCAGCTCACCTGGCCATCGACGACCATGAACTTGGAGTGGATGGTCCGCCCGAAGTCAATCCAGCCACTGCTGTGCTCGGGCACGTTGATGAACTTCACCTCGACGCCGTCAGCCGACGTCAGCTCTTTGACCACGCCCTGTTTGTACTTGGACTTCTGCCAGTTGCTGACCAGCAGCTGAACCGCGACGCCACGAGCACCGGCTGCACGCAGCGCATCGTCAAGCTCTCGCCACTCGACCTTGTCGTAGCCGACGACTGCATAGCTGAGCAGCTGAATGCGAATCGAGGTCTGCGCCCCTTCAATCATCTTGAGCAGGTGTGGCAGGTCCCACAGCCCTTCGAGGGTCAGGTCCTTGGGGCTGGCGACGTACTGCACGCTGACCTCGTGCCCGCGCCACCACATGGGTTCGCTGAACGAGTCCACCATGCCGGCCATGGGCTGGACGGTGATGGTCGGTGTGTCGTCGCCGATGGCGCGCTTCCAGTCCCTTTCGAAGGTGCCGAGCATTCCGGCGACCGCGGCGGGCCCCGTGAATCGAACGCCGAGCTCCTGGATGTGCTCGAGCGAGCGCCAGTCCATGTTCTGGCTGCCCAAGTAGCCAGTGCTGCCGTCGACGATGAAGTATTTGGCGTGCATGACTCCGCCGGTCAGCGGCTTCATGTCAAAGATGCGGACCTCGATGTTGTCCAGCTTGCCCAGGCGCTCGAGGTCATCGGGGTAGGTCTTTTGGAACTTGGCATCGGCGATCAGCCGCACAGCGACCCCGCGGCCAGCCGCCGCTTCGATAGCGGTCAATACGTCATCCATCGCGTCATCTGCGTCGGGATTGGGGCTGACATAGAACTCGCCGATGTCGAGGGAGGTCTGGGCGCCGTTGATCATCTCGAGCCAGATGTCTGACGCATCGGCGATGTCTGGCTGATCAAGCGTCGTCTCACTCGGCCAGCTCTCGACGAGTTGAAGCTGAGCCCGCTCGGTGGCGACCGACTCGGTGATCGTGGGGCCAGGTGAGTCCGGCAGACTGTCGGGCTCGGCTGGTTTGGGGCAAGCGAGCAAGGCGAGCAGTACGAAGGTCATACCTGTTTCTCCAACCAGGACTGCCAGGGTCCGGGGGTGGCCAAGATGGTATCCATCAGCCGTTCGACATGCTCGTCTTCGATGCCTCCCTTGGCCAGGATTCTGCGGGTCTCGAGCAGGTACTCGACGCCTCCCTCCTTGGGCTGGGTGCCGGGACGAGGGGTTGCCGCCAGCAATGCCTGAGCCTGGTCGTTTAGCGACAGCGGTCGATACAGTTCACTGGCAGGATTGCCGAGGTAGGCGAGCGCTTGCATCGAGCCTGTGGGGGTATGGACGTCAACAGTTTTGCGGTCATAGCCGTTGAAGTGGAGGGGAGAATTCGCGTCGAACCCCTCTCTGCGGTCGAGGGCCAAGAGCGCGTCTGCGGCGTGTTCTGCTGCATAGACCAGCACCCTGCCGACGATGCCATCCCCAGCCTCGGTGCCGAGTGCGAGTGAGAAGTGCCGGCCGTCGCGCAGAAATCCCGATGGTGGCTGGGCGGACGGCCACCGCACATGTTCTCGCGGACAGCCGCGCACCGTGCTGAACTTGTTGAAGGCCCGCCGGTGGCCTGGCAAGGTGGCGACGCGCACATCGATGAGCGCCGTTGGGCACTCGGGAGCGAACATCAGCGAGCCGTAGCCGAAGACACAAAGGGGCTTGTTCAACCGCCGCGCTCGGCCAGCTGCGCGACCTTTCGTCTCTCGGCCAGCACGGCGATCAGCACAGCGCGTACCGCCGGTTCGTCGAGGCCCTGCAGGAAGTCGATCTTGTCCTGCAGATAGGACAGTCCAGTCATCGCCAGGGACTTGAAGTTCACTGGGCACGCGAGTTCTTGCTTGTGCAGTGCGCTGAGCAGTCGTTTTAGGTCCTTTTCACTCAGATGGGCCAATCCGGTTCCGGCGCCAATCATGCTTCTCCTTCTTCGGTCTGAACCGCGAGGTTGGCCAGGGCATAGCCCAGCGAAGCCCGATCTAGCTCGCCGGGGTCTGGCATGGGCAGGCGTGGGGCCGCGACAGGCAAGAATTCTCTGGCAGCCAAGTCTTCGGGCGCAATCTGAACCAGGATCATCGGCTCGCCTGCGACGTGGAATCGACCGAGCAGGGCCGAGACCAACGTATCGCCGACGTACGGTCGAACTCGGGTCCAGGCGGGGGCGGTCAGGATGATCTGGCCTGCGTGAGCCAAGCGAAGCGCGTGAAGACCTGGCTCGAGGTCATCGCCGAAATAGCGGAAGCGGCTGCGCTTGAGGTCCGCGCGAATCTTTGCGCCTCCGGCGTGCAGAGCCATGCGCACCCGAAGTCCCTTCCATAGCGGCTTGTCGATGGCCGCAGCGGCCTGCTCGAGCAGCTTCGGCGGCCAAGTGACCTGCAGCAACAGGCGCTGAATATCGAGGCACCAATGCAGGGCGTCCCCCGGTTCGTGGAACACGTGAATGTCGACGCCGTGCGCTGTGCCCGCGTAGCCAATGTGGGATCGCAGCTGCTTGGCGAACAGCGCATCGAGCGATGCACGAGCGTTCTTCCAGGCCTCCGGAGCCGCCTCTTTAAGGGCGCGCTCGTCGGGGACATCGCTGAACACAATAGTGACCGTGCCTGTGGGGGCTGTGTGGGTCACGCGCCCTTCTTGCGCTTGCCCTTGATGGCGTCTTTGGCTCGGCCAAAAATGCGGTCACGGTAGGCCTTTCGGGCACTTGGATCGACGGTGGCGAACATGTCGGTCAGCCCGAACTTCTCGCCAAGCCACTCGTTGACCCGTCGGGGCAACAGGGCCGGCAGGATGGTGCTGAGCGATGCAATTCGAGGCACGAATGTGTCGACTTTGAGGGTCATGACGGCATTGACGACGGCGTCTGCCACGTCCTCTGGCTCGACGGGAGGCGGATAGCGCGGGACGCCGGTTCCAGAGATCAGCTCCGTGCGGACCAAAGCGGGCATGACGTACGAGAAGTGCACCCCCGTGCCTTGGTTCTCGAATCGCACGGCTTCGGTCAGCCCGACAACGGCGTGCTTGGTCGCTGAGTACACGCCAATCCACGGGGTGCCGATCTTGCCGGCCACACTGGCGATGTTCACGATGTGGCCGTCGCCGCGTCGAATCATGCCGGGGGCGGCGGCGTGCATGCCGTTGAGCACCCCGAACACGTTGATGTCCATCTGCAGGCGACTCGTCTCGTCGGACTCTTCGAGAATGGGTCCAATGGGCATGATTCCGGCGTTGTTCACCAGCACATCGACCGGGCCAAAGTCCTCCTCGATGAGGTCGATCAGCTCGGCGAATCCCTTTCGATCGCGCACGTCGATTCGCCATGCTCGGGCGGGTGAGATGGCCGACACCTCTTCGGCAGCACGGTGCGCAGCGGCTTCATCGATGTCGCTGATGGCGATGCGAGCACCCTGTCGGGCGAAGGCCTTGGCGGTGGCTAGACCAATGCCACGGGCCGAGCCGGTGATCAGGACCACCCGTCCCTTCAGCCAATCCTTGCTGCGCGCCATGTCACATCCCCGTCCAGACCGCGCACCGAACCATGCGCCCATCGTGTCTACAGGGTACACTGCGCTGCTTTTCCCCGGGGTTTCCATGCGGTACACAGCACTCTTGCTCGCCATGACGGCGCTACTCTCAGCGTGCAAAAAGGAAGACCCTGTGGTCGAGGTCTTCTCGGGCTGCGATCCGCTCGATCCGGCGATTTGCGCGCTTCCGTATCCCTCCTCCTACTTTGAGAGGGATGACGCGGACACCCCGACGGGCAAGCGCGTTCGGTTCTGGGACGGCACAGACTGCGACAGCTACGAGGTCGGCCTTGGCGAAGCCAGCCACGCGATGTTCAGCAATGACGTCGACGGGGTCGAGTCCGAAGATCCCTGCACCAACTCACTGCCTGTGAACCGGGACGGTGTGCCGATCAAGCCGCACTTCATCAACGAAAAGGACGGCTTTTCGACCAACGGCACCCTGCTGACCTACTTCGCCGATGTCAGCATCGACGGCGTGCTGCACCACAACGATTTGGGCGCGTACCTCGACGCCGACGTCAAGACGGTGATCTTGGACTCCCAAGGCAACCGCGTTCCCCATTTTGTCGAGATCGACATGACGGCCGAGGGCGATGGCCAGCGTCTGCTGCAGCTGCGCCCGGTCGTGCCGCTTGAGTTCGACACCACCTACACGGTGGGCATTCGCAACCTGACCACCAACGCAGGCGGCTCCGTCGACGTGTCCGATGCCTTTGCCTGGCTGCGCGACGGCGAGGACTGGGCCAAGCTCGACCGCGACAACCCGCCGCCCAAACACTGGGACATCGAGGCGCGCCGCGACCACTACAACGACGTGCTCTTTCCGCTGCTCGAGGCCGATGGCTTCGCCCGTGGCGACCTGCAGCTGGCCTGGGATTTCCACACATCGAGCCGCCACGCCACTGTGGGCAAGATGGAGTGGATGCGCGACGACATGCTCGAGCGCATCGGTACCGATGGCCCGGCATACGAGATCACCAATGTCGAGACCAAGGACTGCTCGGTCGAAGGCGAGAACATCGGCAAGACCGTCTATGCAGACCTGACGGTACCGCTGTACACCGAGGAAGATGGCCCGGGCACCTTCCTCACTCGCGGTGACGATGGCATGCCATTCCACAATGGCGAGACCCAGATTGAGATCATGGTTCGCATTCCATGCTCGGTCATCAACGACCCTGAAGCCGTGCGCATCATGCAGTACGGACACGGGCTGCTCGGCGACAAGGGAGAGGCGCGAACGGGCTGGCTGTCCAAGTTTGCCAATGATCAAAAGACCATCGTCTTTGCCATGGACTGGACCGGCATGGCCGAGGTCGATGTGCCTGACATCACGCTGATGCTTGTGAGTGACATCTCGGGCTTCCCCATGCTTCCCGAGCGCGCGCACCAGGGCATCATCGAGAAGATTGCCGGCGCTCGGGCGATGATCGGAACGTTCGGTCAGGACGCTGAATTCGTGATTGACGGCGTGCCCGTGGTCGACGCCGACGACGTCGTCTACTGGGGCAACTCACAGGGCGGAATCATGGGCGGGGCCTACATGGCCGCAAGCCCAGACATCCAGCGCGGCGTGCTCGGCGTGCCCGGTGCTGCATACAACCTCATCCTGACTCGCAGCCTGGACTTCGACCCCTTCTTCTTGGTGTTCAAGACCAAGTTCGATGACCACCGCGACATCAACTTGGGCATCGCGCTCATGCAGATTCCCTGGGACGGCGCCGAGGCGTCGGGCTGGTTGACTTCGATGAACGGCGGTGACTTGCCCGAGGGTCACCTGTCCAAGGAAATTCTGCTGCACGTGGGGGTTGGCGATGCTCAGGTGACCCCGCTGAGCGCCCACATCATGGCCCGTGCATACGGCGCCAAGACGGTCGCCCCCCAGACGCGCGCCATCTTTGGTGTCGAAGAGGGTGTGCCGCCGTTCACCGGCTCGGCCATGATCGAGTTCGAATACGACGATGTGCCGGTTGCGCCAGATACCAACATCCCACCCGACAAAGATGCGCCAGACACCCATGAGTGCCCCCGTCGCGAACCGGCCGCTCAGGCTCAGGTTGTGCACTGGTGGAACACCGGCGAGATCACGCAGCAATGTGAGGGTGCATGCATCTTCGAGTCGTCGGAGTGGTGCCGCTGAACAAGAAAAGGAGGAGCGGCATCGCTGCCACTCCTCCAAGAAGCGTCTGACTGAGCCGGTCTATTTCGCGGCTTGCGGCTGGTCTTCGTCCAACTCGAGCTCGGCGATGGCGCCGGCGGCTTCCCTGACCGCCTCCTTGGCCATCTTGCCGACGTGCTCGGCGATCTGCTTGACGTCATCGTTGCCCGAGATGGCCTTGGTGGCCTCAACCAGAAACGGGGCGATGCCAGCGGCGGCGAGCCCAGTATTCAGGATGGTTGCCGGCAAGCCCTCTGTCTGGCCTCCTTCGCCCAGACCGCTCACCTGCAGGATCTTGACGTCATGGGCGACGTTGGCGACCGGCGCCATGAGCTCGCGCATGATGTCAGGGGCCACCTTCAGCGCGCCGACCGCGACGTCTCGCAGCAGCAGCTCGCGGCCGATCGCGTTCTCGGCCTCGACCATGAGCCTGCGCGCTTCCGCGGCTGCACGGCCCTCTTCAAGGGTAGCCTCCGCCAGCTGACGCCGGGCTTCGACCAGCTTGTTGGCCGCCTCGAGCTCGGCCTGAGCGTGCCGTGTCTGCACATAGGCGTCCCGGTCCGCGGCGATCTGCTGCCTGGTGGCCTTCTCTTGGGCCGCAATGACTGCGACCTCACGCACTCGCTCGGCCTTGGCCGTTGCTGTCACCGTGATGATGGCCTCGCTCGCCTTGCGGTGGCCCGCCTCGGCCAGAGCCTGCTTTGCCCTCGCCATTGCCTCTTCCTCGCGCCTTGCTGCCACGGCGATTTCCTTGTTGATCTCGGCCTCTGCGATGGCTTGCTGGCGTTGCTCGTCGGCGACCTTGATGGTCTGGGCCCGCTGAATTTCTGCGGCCTCGATCGACAACTGCTTGGCAATCTCGGCTGCTTCGACGTCGCGGTCGCGGTGGATGCGGGCCTCTTCGGTCTTGCGCTCCTCGTCGATCCGCGCCGTCTCCACTTCCCGCACCTGCGCCGCCGTGGCCTGTGCTGCTGCACGTTCGTGGTTGAGGACTGTCATGCGGGTCTCCGACGACTTCTGAGCCTCGTACTCGCGCACCGATCGCACCTGGTCGGCCTCTCGCTGCTTGCGGCGCAGCTCGAGTTCCAGGGCCTTTTCGCGGGCCGTGACGTCCTGGGCCATGATCGCAATCTGGGCGTTGCGGTTGATGCGGTTTGTCTCCTCCCGGTTCTTCTCGACCGTCGCTGCCACATTCCTGCGTCCCTCGGCGGCAAAGACGTCACCTGCATCGCTGGTGAACTGCCCCTGGTAGATGTGGGGAATGCTGACTGCGGTCAAGGTCAGGCCGAGCTTGGCGAGGTCCTCTTGCAGCAGGTCGATGACCTCGTCCGCGAACTCCTTCTTCTGGCTGTTGAGCTCCAGGAAGGTCTTCTTGAACGCCGCCGTGCGCAGTGCGTCTGTGACCAAGCTGTCGATCTTCTCGCGCACCCGGTTGGCCATGTCTCTGGGGTCGCTCGTGCCGATGCTCTGCACCGCGACCATGATGTCGGCCTCGTTCTGCGGATTGATCTGGACGAACAGCTCGCCCACCACCTCGCCCATCAATTTGTCGGCGGTCGGAAGCGCTTCGGTTCCACGGCGGTCGATGGGAATGCGAATCGCCTGCAAGCTGACCCGACTGACTTTGTGGAACAGGGGAATGACCCACTGTCCTCCGCCAGTGCTCACGACGGGTTTGCTGCCGCCGGTCTTGACTAGCGCCTCGTCGGCTTCGGGTACCTTGTAGAACGCCTTCGCGGCGAGCCCTCCGGCGGTGGCGATTGCCAAGATGGCCATCGCCACCACGGCTAGCGCAATCAACGTGTAGAACCCACTCATCATTTGACCTCCAGGTCGGTTGGGGACACGGCGTAGACGTTCTTGTCTGCGTCGTAGCCGACGACGAGAACGGCCATTCCGCGAGGAATGTCCGCGCCTGCTGCGTCGGCACAGCGGGCGTTGAGCAATGTCATGGGGCGTGTGGTCGAGCCGGCCAGGCGCACTTGGCCAATGGTCTGGGACACGCGGCTCGCCGCCGTGCCGATCTGACCGACGAAGTCCGCGGGCTTGAGCGAGGTGCTTGCACCGTTTGGCATCCAGCGCGCAAGGGTCACGCCGACCCAGCGGGCCACCAACACGGCGCCTACTGCTGCCGCAACGAGGGCCAGCGGGAAGGTCCACTCTGGGCGGCCAACCAGGTCCCGGGCCACGCCATTCGCCAACAATCCAACGCCGCCAAAGGAGATCGCCATGACCTCGAGCAGCAACGTGATCGGTACTTTGCCAACCCCAAGCCAGGACAGCAAGACGGCGCCAGAGATGTCAGCGTCGGATTCGACATCGACGTCCACGTCGACATCGGCGTCCGCATCGACATCCAGATCGAGGTCGGCGTCAACCAAGCCACCCATCGCAAGATCGACAGTCACGAACAAGAATCCCGTGATCAACGGCAATAGGAAAACGAGATTGTACCAACTGGACAACCAGAAAACGAAGTCGTGCATCGCTACCTTCAAAGTGGTGAACCAACGATTATGTCTTTGATCTGGCTACGTTGCTTTGGCACGTTCTATTGCCGAGTTCGATGGATCCAACGGAACAAGGGGCAGCCGTCGCGATCGACGGCTGCCCCCTAATTTGAGCGAATGACTAACTATTGCCTAGGCGGCGAGGGCCTCTGGCAGCAGATCGCGCTTGTCGATTTCCCGCTCGATCGCCGAAAGGAGCGTTTTTCGGGCCTTCCCGGCGAGCTCGACCCGGCGTACACGGACCAGATCGAGCCGCGGCAACTCACGAAGCTGGACGGCCAGCTTCTTGACGCTGAGTGCGCCATAGTCATCGATCGGCACTGCGGTGAAGTCGTCGTAGGCAGACTGGACGTAGTCGGCCGCTGGGCTGGTCAGGCGGCCGATCACCCACAGCTCAACCGTTCGGTCGAGCAGCGTGTCGACGCGCAGCAGTGCGTCAGCGCGCCAGGTCCACAGGCGCTCTTGGCTCTCGCCGCGGGCCGTGTGGACGCGCTGTCGCGCCCAGTGGGTGGCGTTCAACCGACGTCGGTTGATTCGGGTTGGCGCACTGCGAATGCGCTCTGGCGTCTTCTTCACATCTTCGAACAGCCTGGTCAGCATTGCGAACCTCCGGTTGAATGACCATTCATTTTGGTCACGGCTTCCCTAAAACCCCAGCTATCTAGCGTCAAGAGGCACGGGATCTGTAGATCACATTGTGATCTTTCTCTTCGACGCGGGCTAGGATGCGCTGCATGGGCACTCAAGAGTTCAAAGAAGCGCTGCTGGCCGTCATGGAGCGCAAGCTTCACTGGGCGTGGCCAGCCTTTACTGGTGGGCAGGTCAGCAGCGACTTGCTGCACATCCATCTCGAGCAGGAGTACGCCGTCTATGTGCGCGACTTTCCGGTGATGGTCGGACGCGCCTATGTGCAGTGTCCGATTCCGATCGTCCGTCGCGAGCTCGCCGAAAACCTGTACGAAGAGGAGACCGGGGGTATTTTTGCCGGCCGCCCGCATCCCGAGCTGTTCTTGGAGTATCCCCGCGGCTTGGGCATGGACCTTGAGCGGTTCGAGCGCATTGAGCTACTGCCTGCCGCTGCGGCGTACCGCGCGTTTCTGGACGAGGCGACGAACGACTGCGGATGGGCTGTCGCGGCTGCGATTGTGACCCTGTGGATCGAAGGCAATCGGTTTGAACGCGCTGTGCTCGACCCCGATGCACCCAAGCGACCTCAACCTCCTCTATCCGAGCACCCTCTGGTCAAGCACTACGGGCTAGCGCTGGAGCACATGGCGCTCACCAAGGCCCATCGCGGCGTCGAGGGCGAGCACCGTGCGGCGGCATGGCGCATCATGTTGGAGCACATTCCCGCTGACCAAAGAGAGCGTGTGGTGACGGCCATGGAGCGGGCCCTGTGGGCGTGGCTGGCCTTCCGAGACGACGTGGCCATGGCGTGTGGGGCCGTACCCTGAGCTGGCTGGTGCTCGCTTTGTGGGGATGTGCCTCGGCGCCATGCCCTGGGGGAACCTCCCTGCGCGTCACCGTTGGGGACAACGGGCGCGAGCGTGCCTGCATTCTGCCTGATGGCACGCACCACGGCCCCTATGCCGAGTTCGATGCCAAAGGCACCCGCATTGCTGCGGGCATCAAACGCCGTGGAAAGGCGGTGGGCAGCTGGACTTGGTACTACGAAAACGGCTCTGTGATGAGACAAGGCAGCTACATCGATGGCGTGCCCGACGGACTGTGGGTCGAGTTCCACCCTTCGGGGCCCATACGTCAGCGGGGCCGCTATCGGTCGGGGGTCAAGGTCGGCTATTGGGAGGAACTCGGCGTAGACGGTGACCGTGAGGTGACGTCCATGTGGACCGATGGCGAAGGCACGGGGCAGTCCACCACCTTTCATGGCGACGGCGTTCGCGCGAGCTTTGGCGCACTCGACCAGGGCCGCAGAGTTGAAGTCTGGGAAGAACGGTGGCCTGACGGGTCGCGGGCAAGTCGTGGGCGCTTCATCAACGGACTTGAGGATGGAGAGTTCACGACCTGGCATGAGACCGGCGCTCGGGCGTCCAACGGGCACTACCAGCGCGGCGTCAAGATCGGAGAGTGGACCGAGTGGCACGACAATGGGGAAACAGCTGCACGGGGCCGTCTTGACGCTGGGCAGCACCGTGGGCTGTGGCAGTACTGGTCCCGAAATGGCAAACAGCTGCCCACTGCGCATGACCAAGCGGTGCAGAGCGGGGTGGGCTGGATTGCTGCACAAAGGCACCCCGATCCCCGAGTGGACTGGATTCACGCCGGCGGGCAGGGGGCGGCGACCGGCGCTGCTGTGACCCCCAAGGGCATTGGCTACGCCGTCGGGCGACAGATCTTCGAGTTGGATTGGACGGGCGAGGTGATTCGGTTGGCCACCTCGGTCGAGCCGTTGGCCCCACAAGCGCCGTTCGTGCTCGGATCTGAACTCATCTTCCGCACCCAAAAGGGGAATGCGCTGATTGTGGGCACGGACCGCTGGAGGCTGCACGAGCTGGGCGCCCGCGATCTCCCATGGGCCTTCACCGGTGTGACCTTGGTCTACGCCGACGACACGGGGCTGCGTGGCTTTGACAGAGCGGACTGGTGGCAGCTCGCCGTCGGCGGTCAGATCGACCATGTGGGCGCCGGCGATGGCTTGGCAGTCGCAGTGACAACGACTCGCAAGGTGGTGGCCGCCGATCTGCACGGCAAGAAGCTGTGGAGTGCCGATGCTGCCGGCCGAGCCATCGCGGCCCCGATTGTCGCGAGCGGGGTCGTTGTCGTCGCCACCGATGAGGGAGCGCTGCGAGCGTTCTCGGCAGTGGACGGCCACGAACTATGGAGCCGCCCCGTTCCCGGCCTGGCAGCAGGCGCCGTGGTCACAGCAAACAAGCAAGCGGTGGCGGTGCTGACCTCGCTAGGCGCTCGGGAATTCCTGCTGGCTGATGGCGGTACCCGGGTGCTGGTCGACGTGCTTGCGACGGTGAGCGCCGGCTACGTGGACGACGAACTGGCGCGCATCGATGAGGCGGATCAACTGCACGTGGGCACGATGGTGGTTCCGCTGTCCGGTGCGTCGGGTCCGGTGGGGACTGGCGAGGATCGTGTCGCTGTGTCGACGGACCGCGGAGAGCTCGTCGTCCTGCGCATCAGTGGGCGCGAGGTCGAACACGGCGGCACCGCTTGGGGAGATGTCCTGGCGCCTGATCTGCGCGGCGTGTCCTTTCGCGCTGGCGGTGAGGACCTCGATGTCGTGCCCGAGTGGCAGTGGTGGCGGACCCGCGAAGACGGACAGGTTCGAGAACTGTATGCCCTGGATGTCGCAGGCGCTGACGTTCTGCACCAGGACCTGTTCATTCATCTCGACGTGGCAGCACTGCCCAGCGGCCAAGAGCGCAGCTGGGACGTAGGTTGGCCACCAGAAGGCAGCAAGCCCGTGTACTCGGGCCAGCTGCACAGCAATCTCCTCCCAGTCTTCACCCGGGTGTTCTCTGAATGACGCTTCTGTTTCTCTCTCTGCTCGCCTTCGCAGATGAGCCCGCTGACAAATCCGACGAGCCGGCTTGGGACATTTCTGTCCCGTATGGTCCGACTCACGATGTAGACATTGAAGTGGACGAGGGCACCTGGATGAGCGTGTCGCTGCACGGCGAGACGCTGGTGTTTGACCTGCTCGGAGACATCTGGACATTGCCGCTGGACGGCGGCGCAGCGACGGCCCTCACCACGGGAGTGGCCTGGGATTCACAGCCTCGATTCTCACCCGACGGACAGTGGATCGCCTACGTTTCGGATGCCGGTGGCAACGAGCAGATCTGGATGATGAAGGCCGATGGCACCGAGGCTCGCCAGGTCACCGACGAGGGCGAAGCACGGGTCACCGATCCGGTCTGGGACCCGAACGGTGACTGGCTGGTCGTGCGGCGTCGCACAGTCGACACGCGAAGCATTGGCGTGACGGAGCTGTGGCAGGTCCATCTCGATGGGGGCAC
>CAYYHT010000054.1:0-18271 GCA_964471355.1 uncultured Enterobacteriaceae bacterium | reverse complement strand
CGAAGCTCGCCCCTCCTTGTCGCTATGCAGGCGAACTTCGGACTCACCCCACTAGTTGGGCATCTCGAACTTGATGACCATGCCCATGCTGGAGGTGGCGTCGCCGACGATGAGGCCGCCACAGGTGCCAGGCTGCCAAGCAACGCCCATCAGGTAGTCGCTCGACCCGCCGAAGTAGGGCGAGCCGCCCCAGCCGGGCACGAAGTTGTCGTACACCTTGGTCATGTCGATGGGGTACCAGTCGGAATCGGACAGGCGAATAGTGCCGTTTCGGCCTACGAAAATGCGCCAGTGACCGTCGGCGGTGGTCGCGAAGTCATTGAGCCCGGCCCAGTTGCCGAGGTCCCAGTTCCAGTCCTCTTGATGGGCGCCATTCCACACGTAGATCTTGTTGCTGCTGGAGTTGTGAATCCACGCCACAGACCGGTCGGCGGGGTTGAACACCGTCTTGCTCAGGTTGCCCACACTCGGCGACAGGTCGACCAGATTGGGCGTGCCCAGGGTGGGAGCCCAGTACAGCTGCTCGGTGAAGAAGCTGTTGCCCAAGATGACCTGCTCGCCGAAGTTCGTGCCCCAGTCGATGCTGGCTGCACCTTGGGATGTCGACACGCCGCCCTCGTAGTTCCAGGTGTGCACGCCCGTGGACCAGTTGGGCTCGAACCGGTGCAGGAAGCTGTTCTGGGTGGGCCAGGTGGCGTTGTTGTCGGTCAGCAGCGCGAACTCCTCGGTGCCTGGACGCAGGGCGATGTCCTCGATGGACGACACGTTGATGAGCTTGTCGGCACCGACTCCGGTGATGTCGATGACAGGCACCATGCCGTTGATGGTGTCGTACTTGTAGAGCACGGGTGCGGCGCCGGTTCCTCCGCCGTCATTGCCTCCAATCAGCGCGTAGCCGCTGGGATGAAAGGCCATGGTCTGCCAGTACTCGGCACCGCCGCTGGCCTCGAGGCTCAGGGTCTCGGCAACGGGATCGTAGACGTACAGGTCGGACGAATAGGCCGACAAGATGAGTGCGTAGCTGCCGTCCGGAGCGAACTCGACCCGGCGGAAGTCGATGTTGCCCTCCCCGTGCACGATGCGGGTGTATTCGGCGGGGAACATGCAGTCGGCGCCGACGAGTCCGCCCGAGTCGATGACGATGTCGTCGCTCATGGGGGTGCCGGTGTCGATGCCGTCGTAGGGGGTGACCGTGCACTCGACGGTGTCGCCGGCGGCGAAGCCCGATGACAAGGTGGTGCCTGTGCCCGCCGAGGCAGTGTTGACGAACCACTCCACGGTCGATTGGTCCAGATCGCCGTCGATGTCGGTCCAGCCGGCCCAGGTGCAGGTCAGGGTGTCCAGGTCATCGGCGGGGTCGGGGATGATCTCGACGCTGGCGATGCTGGGGATCGAGTTCGGTGGCGGGCTGATGATCACGCTGGCCCACATGGGCGGGCCGGTGTCGGTGCCGTCATAGGGTGTGACCCGGCAAGCAACGGTGTCGCCGACGGTAAAGCCGCTGGACAGGCTGGCTCCCGAGCCCACGGGCCCGCTGTTGACGAACCAGCTGATGGTCGACTGATCCAGGTCTCCGTCGGCATCGAACCACCCCACGCTCGAGCAGCCCATGGTGCTGGTCTCGTACGCGGGATTGGGGGTGATCAGCGCGCCGGTGATGGACGGGGGCGAATTGGCGGCGGCTCCTACGACCAACGAGGCCGTCAGCACCGCGCCGAACTCGATGCCGTCGTCCGACGTCACGGTGACTTCGACCACATCGGTGGGGGCATAGGCGCTAGCGGCCAGGGTGGCAGTTCCGGTGCCGGCTGGGGCGGCGTTGACCGTCCAGTCGTAGACGTAGTCCTCGGCGTCGCCGTCGGCGTCGAACCAGCCGCTGGGCAGTGCCGTCACCGGGGTGTCGCCGTCCACAGCGCTTGGGGACAGGGTCACCAGCGAGAACTGTGGCGGGGTGTTCTGCACGGTGACATCGGCCGAGGTGGCGGTCGCACCGTCGATCGTGCCGTCGTTGGGGGTGACATGGCACGAGATGATGTCGTCGCGGGAGCCGGCGCTCAGCACGCTGGACGTCACGGCGACGGGCACGGAGTTCACCGTCCAGCCATAGGTGAGCGAGACCGGGTCGCCGTCGGCATCGTTGGTGGCGCCAGGGGTGCAGGTCAGGGTCTGGCCGGTCATCGGGTCGACTGGGGTCAATGAGGCGCCAGCGATGGTGGGGGGCCAGTTGCCAGCCTCGACGGTCAGGATGATGGCGTCGGTGCACGCGGCTTCGGCGTCGTCGGTGACGGTCAGCGTGATGATGTGCGGTCCCGCGGACAGAGCACTGGCGCTGAACAGCACGCTGCCGGCCGTGGTGGGATTGCCGCTGCCCAGGGCGCCGTCGACATCGCTGCTCCACTCGGCGAACAGCCGGTCCGAAGGCACCTCGGCGTCGCTCGCACTGCCCTCGAACAGCACCGCCTCGCCCGGAACGACGGTGGTTCCGGAGCTGGGGGAGTCGATGGAGCAGGATGGAGGCGTGTTTGGCGTATTGGGGGGCTGCACGTCGAGGCTGACGGTGTCGCTGCCGACGGCCGAGCCGGGGTCATGGGCCTCGAGAACGACTTGCCCTCCTCCCATTGCAAAGGTCAGCTCGCACAGCGACGTGCCGTCCTCGCTGGCGTTGCCGGCGCAGACCTGGATGCCGTCCTGGTACCAGATGCCAATCAGGTCGGCATTGGCGTCGTCGGGGTCCGAGAGTGAGCCGCGCAGCTGGACGGGAATGCCCTCGAGCACTGCATCGCCGTCACCATGGGAGTTGATGTTGGCGTCGGGGCTGGCGTTGAAGGTCGTGACCCCACGCTCCACGCCACAGCCCGAAAGCAGCAGAGCAAGGCCGATGACGAGGGAGGGACGCATGAGCGGTCAATAGCATGTCGTTGGGGGGGCCGGCGAGGGCCCGACCAACGTCGGTGCAGCCTAGAACCGCCGGCGCATCAGCAGACCCAGACCACCCAGTCCGAACCAGGCAAACGGTGCGTCGCTGCGCCCGCCGCAGCCTCCACAGCCGACGTTGCCGCCGCTGCTTGAGCCACCCGAACCGGTCGAGCCGTCGTCCGTGCTTCCGGTGTCGTCGGTCGGGTCCGTCGGGTCTGTGGGGTCGGTCGGGTCTGTGGGGTCGGTGGTTCCGGTGCCCATCAGGTCGTCGGCGATGTCGCAGAAGTTGCTGTAGGGAGCGCTGACTTCGACGTCGGTGTCGACCGGAGCCTGCGGGCAGGTCTCGTCGGCGGACCAGGCGACCCACTGCGAGGCGCGTCCGGTGTCGGCGGCGTAGGTGGCGAAGGGCTCGTAGGTGCCGCCATCGCGGGCCTTGAACACGACCGGGTCGGCGCACTGGCTGTTGTCCAGGGCATCGGTGACCAAGTTGGTGTTGTACTCCATGACGATGTCGTGCATCTCGGAGGTGGTCGAGTTCCAGCAGCAGGTCTGTGAGGCGCTGTAGTCGAGCTCGGCGTAGACGTAGTCCTCGAGCAGCCGGTAGGTGCTGTCGACCTCTTCGCGGCTCATGCTCCACTCGCTGTCCATCAGGGTGTACAGCTCGTCGAATGCCTGCTCGCGGCGGGTGCGGTTCGAGCAGCTGGAGGGGTGGCGACTCAGGGACTCGCGGGCCATGTCGATGCGCTCGAGCAGCACGTCGCGCTGCTCGACCGGGGTCAGGTCACCGAGCAGCGCCTGCATGGTCACCAAGCGCTCTTCGAGGGCCGGGTAGTCGGTGCTGCCAATCCACTCGGCGCGGTCGGCGACGGGCACGATGTTGATCCAGCGGCTGCCGGTCTGGACCGGGGTGCGCCAACGCTTGAGGCCGCCACCGAGCTGGCTGTACGGGGTGCCGTCCGAGTCGAGCTGCGGGCCGCCGGCGTACTGCGAGGTGAAGTAGCTCTTGCTGATGCTGGGGCCGTACCATTTGGGCTGAATGCGGGGCATGGAGCCGAAGATGATGCTGGGGTCGAGGTTTCCGCCGGGCAGCTCGTCGACTTCTTTGATGACCATGACGTGGCCAATTCCGCTGGACTGCCAGCGATGAACAAGCAGGTCGCCCTCGCGCATGGCGGCGGGCTGCAGGTTCCAGGAGTTGCTGGAGCTTGCCAGGTGCATGGAGCCGAAGTTTGTGAGCAGGCGCAGCTGGAAGTAGGCGACGCGCTTGTTCAGGTGAATCTCGTCGAAGTAGGCGCCGGCGTACTGATCGGCCCCGAGGAACTCGTTGTAGTCGTCCTTGAGGGTGGTCAGGTACTTGGCGTCCAGGGTCGAGTCGGACGGCCAGTTGGCGACGATGTACGAATCGGTCTGACTGGCCATCGATGCTGTGTGGTCGGTGTAGCTGGTGGCGAAGCGCGGGTAGCCGGGCAGGCGGGCGCCAGTGTCGTCGACGATGCCGAAGTGGCCATAGTGGATGGTGCCGTAGGTCGAGGACCACGCGCTGAGGAAGAAGGGCAGCTCGTACCAGGACGCGAAGGTGCTGCGCAGGAACATGGCCATCTCGGCGCACTCGAGGCGCGGTGACGGCAGTGTCTTGCCCCAGGGAGTGGTCAGCTGCACGGTGACGTGCCCATCATCGCTGGTGGTCTGGCCCATGGAGTCGACCCACAGGCTGTACTTCTCGTCCCAGGTCAGGCCGCTGTCGGCCGGCCAGGCCACGCCGGCCTCGTCGCTGACTTGGTACCAGCGGCGACTGGCATCCCAGACTTGGCTCGATGCGGCCATGCCGTTGATCGAGGGTCCGTAGGAGTCGAAGCCGACCGAGCGGCCCTCGGGCACCACGTCGAGCTTGGTGTGCTCGTCGGCGTAGGGGTCGTGTTGGGCGAGTTGGGTGCCATCGGCCTGCTGCTCATCCTCGATGGTGGAGGGAACGCAGGCGGCCAGGGTGCTGGCGCAGAGGGCGGCGCATAGAAGGCGCAACATAGAGAGCTCCATAGATCCAGTGGTGTCGCACCCAAAGGGGTGGTGACACGCGCCTGATAACTCTGGGCGTCGCCTAGGCCGTTGACAGCTCTGTCAGTTTTTGTGTCATAGCAACTCCAACGCCGCGACCAACGCCGCTCGATCGGGGTTCCTGGTGCACAGAGAACGCAGCTCCTTTCGAGTTGGGGGCACGCGAACGTCCACTTCGACGGTGACAGGCACCAGCACGGGATGGCTTGACGTGGTGAAGATCGGCGCGCCTGCCCACGGAAACTTGGAATCCCCGGACACCTCCACGGTCGGTTTGCGCTCGAACTCGATGTTCAGCGTCTTGACTTCGATGCCCAGGGTGACGCACAGCCGCGTGGTTTGCTTCTCGACGTCGAAGAAGAGGGGGACCGCGATGCGCAGGTCGGTGCGCAGATCGGGGTCGGATTCGGACGTTTGCTGCCAGGATTTGAACGTCTCGATGCCGTCGGCTTGGCCCGGGTCGTCGACCGTGGGCTGGCCGAGCTCTTGTTGGCACACCGCATGGGCGCCCACGAACAGACTCTGCATCTGGTTGATGCCTTCGCCCAAGGCGGTGCCGTCTGCCATTTCAGTGCTGGCGAGAGTGTCTGCGCCCAACGTGCGCAGCAGACCGTCGTGCAGGAAGGCGTACGCGCTCGCGATGCGCTGGTAGTACGCGGGCACCGGTTCGATGGTGATGCGCGGGCTGATGATCAGCGGCATGCCGCCGCCCATGGCGGCCTCCAGCTGCTTGATGTGGGTCTCGCGGGTGATGGCGAACAGCGCCTCGAACAGCTCGCGCAGGAAGGTGCGGTAGCGCGGCCCCACGGTGAGTCCTGCTGTGTCTGGCTCGAGCAGCGCCGCATTGGCGTGGAACTGGTGGGCATACCAGCCGTCGTCAGGCTTGGGCACAGAGCTCATGCGCCCATCCAGAAGCCGGTTGATCAGCTCGTCGCACAGGGAGAACCCAGCCGGTATCGAGCTTCCCGAGAACAGCTTGCGAATCAGGCCCGCCTCCAGCGAATCCGAGGGCGGCAGCAGCTCATTCCCCTGATTCAAGACCGATGGCCGAGACAGGGGATTGCTCAGCGTCGCCGCGAGCTGCAGCTGATGGCGGAGCCCCGATTCGACCCCGCTGCCGATGAGGGCCGCCGCCAGCTCGCGGCAGGTCTTCGCGTCTAGCTTTTGCTGCAGCAGCCGATCGAACAGGAAAATCGCATGCAGCTCGCGGTCCTCGGCGTAGATGCCGACCGACTTGCTGGCCTTTCTGTCTGCCGCGAAGTCATCGATGACCTTGCGGGCAAGCGCCTGCGGTTCCGGTTCGGCCGGGTATTCGCCTGTGTGGATGGCGTTGGCAGCGTCCAACAACGCCCGTCCGTGGGTACCCGGCGGCAGCAGCTGGCTGGCGGCCTCGATGACCGCAAACAGCCCTGGCTGATCCCCATGGCCGTTGTGTGAGATGCGCTCCACTGCGGCCATCAGCCGGTCATCGAAGGCCTTGGCTTTAGCGGCCATCGCCAGGAGCGGCGTGAAGTGGCGACTGAAGGGCGTTCGTGCGACGGAAGGGTAGGAGCGTGCCTGCCAGGTGGTGCCGTCGGTGAACAGGCCGATTCCAGAGGGGCCCTTCTGCGCGGCGCTCTTTGGCGGGCGTTCTCCGGACGCGCCTTGCTCTTCGATTTCGGCGTGCAGGAGCTGATTGCGACGGTCGACGGTGACATGGCGTCCGTCGAAGTGGGTGAAGGAATACGAACTCACGGGCACCTCTGCGAGGTTGGAGTATGGCGACTGAGTTCGGTGCCGTGCTTTGTCCGTCCAAAATAACGATCGTCGATATTGACGATCGTCAAAGGCGATGGCTGACCTGTGCCCGCCTGAGCGAGGCCGTCGACCACAGTCCGATCCATGGAGTCGGCTGCAAAAGGCCACTAGAAAAGTGCACAGAGCAATCGGGGGCAAACGCCCTCAATGCGCCTGCATGGATCGAATCTGGCAAAACGGATAGCGCGGAGGCGGCGCTTCGGTGTCTAACTGCCGATCGAGGAGGCGTTGATGGGGGAGGTTTGGGCGCGCTGCATTCGCGCCGCAGCGATCCTCTGCACCGCCCTCATCGCTGTGGTTGGCGGAACCGGCTGCGTTCACGTCTATCAGCCGATGTCAGGGCTTCACGGCCCGGTCGTTGTCGACATCCAGGCCCCGAACTTCGAAGACCTCAACCTGACGGTGCACTGCGTTCCCGGCGACCAACTGAATCGACTCGAGACGTCGACGCTGTGCCGCAAGGTCGGCTCGCTGTTCGAAAATCAAGGGGCAAAGGTCCACACCATCGACACGAGTGCGCCGGTCAAAGACGTGTTCAAGGATGTGTTCGCTGAAGAGACTGAGGTCGATCCCGACGAGCCACCGCCACCGCTCACCGACCTGACCCTCGAGCTGCGCACTCGCGAGGTTCGCGAGACCGATGACCCCATCTCATGGTTCGCCTACATCAGCACCGGCACCCTGCTGCCGGCCATCACCGAGTACACCCACACCATCGATGTGGTGGTGCGAGACGGCAGTGGATTTCTGCTGGCCCGCGACACGATTGAGGGGCGCATCGTGCGCCGCATGGGCCTGGGCGTGTGGGCTGGCAACAAGCTGCTCGACGTGGCTTGGCGCGACGACGCGGACAAGGTCACCGGCGAAGACGTGGCCAATGCCGAGCTGTCGGCGGACCTGTATGGCCAGCTGAGCCAGCTGACCTTCAACGCCAAGATGCAGTGGACCGTGCTTCAAGAGTCCACGCCGGCCACCGCCGAAGAGGTGCCCTAGTGCAGATCTTCGTGCTCTTTGTGCTGACGCTGATGGCGACGGTCAAGCCCGACCCCGCACCGGGGCTGTTCCGCACCAAGACTGCGTCCGCTGAGCTCGACTGTGAGCAGCTGACAGTCGCTCGTGCCAACCAAGAGCGGCCCGGTCAGATCGGCGAGGCGCGTCCCCGCGGGGACTACGTCGACAGACGGGTGGTGGTCTGCTCCGAGCGGCTCATCAGCCATGGTGTGCGGCCCGTTCGCGACGAGGCCATCTTGTCGACGTTGGACGCTCGTGCCGACGAGGTTGCGTCTGCCGCAGCTGCACTGGGACCCGATCTGCAGTCCCGCACCTGGCTGGTCGAGACCTACTACCCCAGCGTGCAGGTGGCCTCGAAGGTCTCGTTCGCCGCCAAGAACTCGCTGATGGAGCATGGGCTCACCGTCTCGGACCGCACCCCGATTCTGGGCTTTGGCGACCTGGACGTCATCACGCGCATGCCTGCCGAACAGGCCTATCCAGCGGCCTGCAAGCGCTACTACGCCACCGGCAGTCTGGGCGAGCAAGATGCGCTGCTGGCCGTGGTCAGCCGCGACCCCCGCGAGACGATTCTGCATGCCGGCTTGTGCAGCCGCGGCCAATGGAAGTGGCTGCGATGAAGGCGCTGTTCACCTTGATGTTGCTGGCACTGGCGGTGTTGTCCCCGACAGCCCTGGCCAACAGTCCCGCCGAAGATGCGCAGCTGGCCGAGCTCGAGCGGGCTCGGGCCGAGATCGCCGACCAAGTGCATCTGGCCGCCTTCGACCTCATCGACGAGTTGGCCTTTGGCTGGAACCGCGCTCCGGTCTTTGACACGCCGACCCCGGTGGTGCTGGCGGGGGTCACGGTGCCGGTCGGCCTGGGCACCGGTCTGGCAGCGATGGTCGAGAACCACATCGCCGCGGTCCTGCTCGAGAATCCCACCACCAACATCCAGCTGGTGCACTGTCCAAGCTGCACGGCGGTGGTCGTGCATTCGGGTCCCGAAGGCACCGTCGTCTCGCGTGGCTATGACAACCCCGAGGTGCTGGCCGAGCTGGGCGGAACCACGGGCCAGCACGCCCTGTTCGTCGATGTCGAAGCCGAGGGCAAGTGGTTGGTGCTGCGGGCGCGCCTGACTCGCCTGACCCCGGACCTGCCCATCGTGTGGAGTCACACGCTGACCACGTCGTCGGGCACCCCGGCTCTGCTGCGCCAGCCCGATGACCTCAAGTCCGCTGCCGAGGCCAGAGAGGAGTACCTCGACACCCTGCACGACCGGGGCCCCATCACCATTCCCGTGCGCTTTGCGGTGCGCACCTTTGCGCAGCCCGACGCGTTCTTCACCGAGAACCCCGGCGTGCCGCCACCTCCGTTTGCGTGGCTTCAGACGGGCGTTGAGATCGGCGCCACCGATGCCCGGGTGTGGACCTCCAGCTTGTTGATCGGAGGCAGCTTCATTCCCCAGGCCTACCAAGGACTCATGGGCCAGGCCCGCGTCAGTCGGCTGTTGACCGGCCGCAGTCGCTCGCTGACCCGCCCCGACCTGTACCTGTTCGCAGGGGGCTCGGTCATGACCATGTGGGGCCTCGCGACGGGGTCCTTTCAGACCGAACCGTTCACCTCAGACGCCATCATCTTGGCGCTGACCGGCCAGCCTCCCCGCACGACGCTGGGGGCGCTGCACCTGGGTCTGGACCTGCGATTGGGCAACCGCATCGGCTTTTCGAGCTTCCTCGAGACCATGCCGTCGCTGCGCAACTCCGACAACATGGGCGACTACACGCGGGTGCTCGGCATCGGCTTCCAGACCTTGGGCATGGAGGTGACGGTGTGCTTCTAAGACTGCTGCTCGCCGCCATGATGCTGCTGCCGCTGTCGGCGCTGGCTGGCACCGACACGACCCGCGATGCCTTGGAGCGCCTGGAAGAGGTTCTCGAGCTGCGCATCGAAGACGGTCGACTCGACCCCGAGCAGGTGCTGCCGGCGATTCTGGTCAGCACCGATCCCCGCTATGAGGCGTCGGTCGACTGGTTCTCGGTCCGCTCGGTCGAGGTGCTCGAGGGCGCATTTGGCACCGGAACCCTGCGTCTGTGCGAGGCCTGCATGGCTCCGCGGGCCTTTGTCGAGAACGGCTACCTGGCCTACCAGACCGGTCCTGTGGCCCTCGACGAGGTGGTTCGCCTGGACGAACAGAGCCGCGGCAAGTCGCGTCCGGCGCGGTCCGGCATCTGGATCAACGAGACTCAAGGCGGCGTCGCTGTGCGCATCGTCGACCTGTCGAACGGTCGCATTCTGTTCGCCCAGAACATCGACCCCTACCTGGTCGAGAACGACAACACCCAGCGCATGTACAGCCTCTCCGAAGAGCTCGAGCGGCGCGCCCGCGGCGACAGCCTGACCCAGGCCTTCGCCGACTTCGTGGTCTACCCGGGACAGCACATCTCGTTTGACTGGACCGACCAGTGGGGCCCCGCCAATGGCCAGATGTCGGGCTTCTCGATCTCATTGTTCGACCCGGTCGTCGGCCTGGGTGCGGTCCACTACAGCGTCATCGAGTTCTTCAATATTCAAGTCGGCGCCAAGCTTCTCATGAGCCTGCCCACGGCCTTGGTTCGCGCTGTTTCAGAGGCCGACTTCGAGCTCATCGACCCCATCATGACCGGAGTGGGCATCGTGCGCGTGCCGTTCGGTCGGTCGAACTACGGCGCTGTGGTCAGCATCTCTTCAAATGGGCAGGCCGGCATTGGCCTGTCCCTAATGAACATCAGTCTGTTGCCGGTGATTCTATGATTCCTCGCTTGCTACTTGTACTTCTGTGCTTCGGCAGTGGCTGCGCATCGCGCAACTACACCCACTACTTGATCGAGCCGGCACCGGCGACGAACGAGACCTTTGAAGAGGAAGAGGGCACCCAGCTGCGTCCCATGGGCTTCGGCTCGACGACCGCCATGAACGTGCGCTGGAACGACGGAAACGTCATCACCGAGGTGCAGATTCCGATGCTGGCCAGCGGTCAGCGCATCGTCATCGAGCACACGGCTTCGGCGACCGATGTCGAGACCATTCCGGCCACCCGCCTGGTTCCACCGCCCCCGTCAGTGGCCGACGAGGTGCTGGACGAGGCGTACCGCGAGCGTGGCCTGCGGGTGAACCCCGACTCCCCTGAGATCAGCATCAGCCGCGGTCGTACGGCCATGCAGGCGGCGCTGGCAGACGGCAACTACCAGCTGGCGCTGGAGTGGTGTGCGTTGATCTTGGCCCGCTACCCCTCCCATCCCGAGACGCTTCGCGCCAAGGGTTCGATCCTGCTGATGTTGGGCGAGAGGGACAAGGCGATTGAGATCTACGAAGAGGTCGAGGAAATCGAATCGGACCCGACCGTGCGAAAGAAACTGGAAGAGCTTCAGGCTCAGGACGAGTAGGAGTTGGCGTGCAACTAGTTGGATTGGCCCTTTTGGCATTCGTGATTTGGTACGGGTTCGGTGAGCGCACCGACATGGCCATCACAGCCTTCGACACCCATGCAATGGTCATGGTGCTCGGAGGCTCCACGTCGGCAATTCTCGTGTCGTCGAGTGCCCTGACGACCTGGCGCACGCTTCAGTGTCTGCGCGAGATCATCCCCGCTGCCGGAACCTTGGCTCCCCAGACCGAGGACCTCGAAGCCGAGCGCCTCAAGCTGGTCGAGCTGTGGCTCGATGGCAAGCGTTCTCAGGCGGTCGAGCTGGCTGAGCGCAGCAAGCATCCGGCCATCAACCGCATGCTCAAGCTGGTGCTGGACCGGGCTCCCCAAGAGGCGACCCGTGCCGCATTCACCGAGCTGCAGCACGCCGAGCTCAGCCGCTGGCAGCCGGCCATCTCGAACTGGGAACTGCTGGCCAAGCTGGCGCCGTCATTCGGCATGGTGGGCACCATCACCGGCATGATTCAGATGTTCCGCACCCTGGGCGAGGACACCAACATGGGCTCGGCGATCTCGCTGGCGCTGCTGGCCACCCTGTACGGAGTGGCCTTTGGTGCGGGTGTGGCGGGTCCGATTGGGCACTACCTTCGCGGTCTGCTCGACGAGCAGCTCGGCGCCCTCGAGCGCTGCGAGCTGAGCGTCGCCGAGCTGATTGCACGCACCGGCCAGAGCGCCGTGGTGGGGAGATAGCGCGTGAAGCGACGAACCCACATGAGCGATGAGGGCTGGCTGCTCTCGTACGCCGACCTGATCACCAACCTGCTGATCTTCTTTGCCATGCTGCTGGGGGCCGCAGACATCAGCCGCTCGCGCATGCAAGAGATTGCGGCCGAGCTGTCTGGCGAAGAACAGCCCGAGAGTCTGGCGTCCATTCAAGAACAGATCGACGAGCGCATCGAGAGCGAGGGACTGCAAGACATGATCAGCACCGACCTCACCGACGAGGGCCTGAAGCTGTCGCTGAACTCGGGACTGATGTTCAACTCGGGCAGCGCTGCCATCCGTACCGAGCAGGAAACCATCTTGGACAGCATGCTTGGCACCCTGGTGCCGTTCGGCGGCAAGTACGACTTCGCCGTCGAGGGACACACCGACTCGACCCCGTTTCCCGGCACTCACCGCTCCAACTGGGAGCTGTCCACCGAGCGCGCCAACGCCGTGCGCTTCCGCTTGGGCCAAGTCGGCATCGAAGAGAATCGCATTCGCGTCGAGGGCTATGCCGACACCGTTGCTCTCCCCGAAGAAGAGCTCGAAGGTCTGTCCGAGTCCGAGCGCCTCGCCCGCCACCGCCGCGTCATTGTGAGGGTGTTTTGATGCCCATGTTCCGCGCATTCCTGTGCGTCTTGCTGGTCAGTCTGGCCAGTGTGGCAGGGGCTCAGACCCCGGTCCCAGACCGCCAGATTCCGCCCTCGGTGCTGTCCGAGTTGAACCTGCTCGAGAACAGCTTCGACATTGCACTGGCTGAAGACTGCGACGCCGAGCGCTGCTTCACCCGAGGCTGCACCTACGTCGACCACGCGGTGACCGATCGCGCTGCGGCGTCCTCCATGCCCGGTCTGGGCGAGGAGCCGGCCCCGGGTTCTGCCCCCGTTCAGGAGTACCTGACGCGCGCTCGCTGCTCCTTTGCCTATGAAGAGTCCGTCGAGGCCAAGGACGCCAAAGCGCTGTCCCGGCGTCTGCAGGCCAAGCTTTCCCGCGGCTGGATGGTCGTCTCTGTGGTGCAGAAGAAGCTGCAGCCGCTGCCCGAGTACCTGGGCCAGCCCCCCGAGCCCGAAGCCGAGCCCGAGCTCGAAGAAGAGGTCGTCGAGGAGCCCGAGGTCATCGAAGAGGTCGAGGCACCGCCGCCATGGGAGTGGTGGGAGGTTGCAGCCCGCGAGCTGTGGACCAGCCTGCTTCCGCACTTCTTCTGGATGATTGGACTGGGCCTGCTGACCTTGGCCGGAGCGTCGCTGATCTGGTCCTGGCGCCGTGTGGGCGCCCAGTCCATCGAAGAACAGATGCTGCTGGCCGAGATCGCCAATGGTGGCGGATTTGGCGGTGATGACGAGGACGAGGCCGAGGCCGAGGCCGCTCACGCAGAAGACAGCGACTACGTCAGAGAGCAGCGAGAAGTGTGGACCGAGCGGCTGGCCGCCATCGATCCCGCCGAGTCAGACGCCGAGATCGAGGCGTTGATCCGAGAGCTGCTGCGCGCCGGAGACATGGCGCTGCTGGCCAAGGCCGTGCTCGCGTTCCCCGAGACTTTTCCGCCTGCATTCCCCGCAGGTGGCGATGTGGCGTCGGCCAAGCTCGAGCTTGCGGACTACCTCAAGACCGTCGACACCGACGCCCTGCCCGACGACGCCGAGTTCTTTCGCGCGCTCAATCGGCACGCCCTGTCGGCATCGGTGGCCACCCAGAGCGACGCTCAGATTGTCAGCAGCCTGCGCGACGAGTTCGGCGCGTTCGGGCTTGCAACGCTGATCGGCACCCTGTCGGCACGTCCAGGTGCCCTGCTCTTTGCCCTGGCTCCCGCCGATTCTCAGCACGAGATGGTGCGGCTGCTCGATAAGGGCAAGGTGGCCCAGATGGCGCTGATGCTGCTGCAGAGCAACCGCATGGACGCCAGCGAGACCGCCCACCTGTTCGATGTGCTGGCTGCTGCACGCAGCAACGAGCCGCTGGCCTATGCCGCGCATTCCGGTGAGGTCACCGATCGCGGCTCCGAGTTCGATGCGGTGGGCGCCCTGTCCGTCCTGCTCGAGAGCGTGAACCCCGCTCGTCGCTCGGCCTTGTTCGGCAAGACCCTCGACCGCTTCGGTGGCACGCTTCCAAGCTGGCACCGGGGCATCTTGGTGGCCGACATGCTGTTCGAGCTGTCCAACGAGGCTCGGGCTGACCTGATGCTCGGTGTCGATGCACAGACCCTGGCCGCGTGGATGTCCCTGCTCGATGGCGACACCGTCGAGCGGCTGATGGCCGGGCTGCCCAATACCGTGCGTGCCGCGGTGTTCGGCTCGTCGGTCTTCCCCTCCCGCGACCAGCAGTTGGCGTTGGCGGCCCAGGGCCGGCGCGAATTGGCCCAAGGTTTCCAGCAGCAGCTGGCACGGGCCCAGGTGCCGTTTGAGACGGTCGTGCATCCACCCAAGACGGCCGCCCCGTGAACAGGCTGTGGGTCGGAGCCTTGTTGGTGGCGTTGCCCATCATGGGGCCGTCTTGCCCCAAGGTTCCGATCTACGGCGTCAATGCCGAGTTCCTGCAAGCCGACGCGTCGTGGTTCGCCGAAGAAGAGACCCTGTTCATCTTCTATGAAGTCACCGCAGAACAGGGCATCGAGGACCCCAGCGTCATCGAGATCACCTGGGCCACCGACGACGAGCGCGTGGACTGGACCGACATCAACGAGCTGCTGCCCACGGTCCACACCCACTTGCCCATCGACTGTGGAGCCAACACGCTGTGCGGCAGCACAAGCCTGGCGATTCCCATCGAGCCGCGAGAGGTCGGCATTCGCCTGCGCTACCACGTCGATGGAGAGCTGGCCCTTGAGCCAGCCACCGTCTACAACGTCGTCGGTCCTGGCGAGCCGTTCTCGCACCGCAGCCTGGTCGTGTACGGCGTCTTTGAGCAGACCAACCAGCGCGTGCAGTGGCGCAGCCGGCACCAGTTCCCGACCGTGCGCAATCATCGCGCCGAAAATCTAGGTCTGCGAAGGGATTTCTCGATCAACGACCAGAGCTATGGGGCGTTTGTCTGGAGCTCGTTCAACAACCCCTACGGCTACGGGTTCGGCTGCCCAGAGGACTTTGTGCCCACCGGCCAGACCGAGCTGCAGACCGACGAGCGCGCGGCGTTCACCAGCGAGCTTCCCATCGAGGCGTCCGACTCGACGTCGGTGTGCGCCCAAGCCACCGTGACCGATGCCAAGGGCGAGTTCACGACCAGCGCCCTGGCCCAGAAGAATCCCGAGGTCCGCGACGCGTTTCCCCTGCTGCGCAGCCCGGTCCACCCCGCCACGCCGATTCCATTCTTCCTCGCCCCCTGCGACCGCATCATCAACGAGCCACACGAGGCCATGCAGCGGCAGCGCCTGCAGATGGAAGACGTGCCCGTCACCTGCATCGACGACTGGGAGAGCGGCGGCTTTGTCGATGACTTGGTCGTGATGTTCCGCGATGCCATCGAGGCCGAGCGCGTCGCGGGCAATGACATGGTGCTTGTCATCGGACTGCACCAGGACAGCCCAGGCCTGTCGCTGGCACTCGAAGACGCACTGGTCCAGGTCGTGCCTGCCGAGCGCCACCGCAGCACCCCGCGCTTGGCCGGTGCGATGGTCTATGACAGCACCGCTCGCGGCATGTCGAACCCGGCCCTGGCTTCGGCGACCCTGTGGTGCCCCTCCACCATCGCCTTTGACGAGATTCCCGACGCGTCCAGCCGGACCTGTGCGGCAGCCCCGGACGTGCCCGACTTCGTGCTGGGGCCGTTCACCTTTGGGCAGCTTCAGATTCTGCCTACCCGCCGTGCGTACCTGGACTTCATCGAGACCTACTCGAACGCCCAGGCCGGAGAGGTGACCTCACTCGAGTTCCTGACTCCTGAGTTCGCGACCACCTCGGATCACATCGATCTAGGCGAGTACGGCGTGGTCACCTTCCTCAACGGCGAGACGCTGGCTGCTGACGCCGACGACGCGTTCTCATACTGCGTGCCCGACGAGCCCGAGGGGTTCGTCTTTCGAAGTGACCTGATGCGGGACCCGGACTTCCAGGATGCGCTTCGCGAGGCGTGCTGGGATGGGGCGGTCCCTGAAGAGCTTTGCATCGTGCCCGACCTGGGCCTGCTGCAGATCGAGTTCATTGGCCTGTGGCACAGCTTGCTGGCGGAACCGACCTACGAGATCGGCCTGTTCTGGGAGTTCCCCTTCTTGTTGCGCATGGAGTACGAAGCGGTGTTGGCGGGCTCGGCCAGCGCGTTCGGCGTCAGCGTGCCGTTTGGATTTGCATCCCCGGCCGAGGAGTACTTCGGCACCGCCCAGTGGGTGAACGACGAGTTCTCGCTCGAGCCCGAGCTGATTCAGTGCCGCCGCTTCTGCGACCACCCCACCTTTGGCTCGGCCGGCGTTTACCACGTGACGGAGCCCTTCCGGTTCACCTACTCACAGGGCTGCTACCTGCCCAAATACCCAGAACTGGGCGACTCGGGATTCCCGCTTGATCCCTAGCGCCGCCCTGCTGGCGTTTCTGATGCTGGGTTCGGCCCATGCTCAGGACGACTCCGACGACGATTCGCCGACCCAAACCGAAGGTGAAGAAGAGTCCGATAATCAGGAGGAGAACCCGCTTTCTCCTTATCGAACGCGCTTTGATGATCTGGCTGAGCGCACCATTGGCACCGCGTCGAAGTCGGTGGCCTTCAACTGGAGGCGGACCGACGTTCAGATCGCAGCGTCCAGCAGCTTTCTGTTCGAGCTGAACAACTTCAACAGCTGGCGAGGAGGCGCTCGGGTTCGCGTGCCCACCGAGGGCTCGATTCTGGAGTTTGGCGCCAACTATGTGCGCGTCTGGGACAGCCCCAGCAGCGAGTTGCTGGCGCTCACCCCCTACCGGCAGCCCGGTCGTCCCGACCGCGTCGAGCTCGACTTTACCTTTGGCTACCCGCTGGCCGAGGGCGTGGTGACCACCGCGCCGAAGTTCTTTCCGGCGGTTCAGCTGGTGTTCAACGCCTACGCCGAGTTCCGCTACCTGGTCCACCCCACTGGCTGGCCGAATCTTCGCCCCGGTGAGGTGGTGACCGCCCTGTTGTCGCCGCGGCTGTCTCAGGACGAGATCGACAACCTGGACCGAGCGCGTCTGGACGCCATGCAGGTCGATCCCGGGCGCTACGGCATCTTGCTCGGTTTTGGCAATGACCTGTACTTCGAGCAGGGGGTGTTCATCTCGCCGCGGCTGATGGTGGCGGTGCCCTTGCTTGCGCCGGCCACCGAGACCGACCTGCTGGTCTGGGCTGACTTCACCCTGGCCGTTGGCATGGCGTTTTGATGCTGTGGCTGCTGCTCATTGCCCTGGCCTCGGGCCAGACCGAGCCGTCGGACCACACGCTCATCTACTACAACGCCCGCATGGCCCTGCGCGAGGGGCGTCCGCTCGAGGCCACCAAGCTGTGGCTGCTGCGCAACGCGCTCGAGGACCAGTCCGGCGAGATCTCGCCCCACGACGATGACTTCCACTCGGTCACCTGGGCGGCCTTGGGAGCGATGGGCATCTGCCCCGATGGATACCCGACCGACGAGACCGGGGTGGGACTGTGGCCGCTGGCCATGCACAACTGGGTGGTGCGCAATCGCGGACGCAAGCCCCGGCCCCGGTCGCGGCCCTTTGACGCCTTCGATCTGGGTCGCCAGCAGCGGTTCATCTCGATTGGCGACGTGCTGAGTGTTCAAGAGCTCAAGACGGTTCGCCTCATGCGGTCGGCGTGCGTGCGTCCGCGACTGGCCCTGATCTTTGCGGGCGAGAACGTGACCGCAGACATGTCCGACCGGCAGGTCTCGGCCCGGTTGCTGCAGTACCTGCTCGAGCGGTCCAAGACGACCCTGGTGCGTGAGCGGGTGCGCGGAGCCGCCGCTATCGACGCGCGCTTGTTCGACATTCACCTGCAGTTGGCGGCCTTGGCGGCTCGCGAGGCGCGACTCGACGAGAATGTCGCGGCGCGGGTTGGGCGGCAGATTGGCCTGTCCAGGGACTCGGTGACCGCGCTTCGAGAGCAGGCGCCGGACTACACCTTCACCGATGACTCCGAGCCCGCACGCATCTTGCGGGAGTCGGTGTCCTGGCCGGCGTCGGAGTGGATGGCCGTGTCGCCAGAGCGAAGGTTGTTCCTCTACGACCACGCCAAGACCTATACCGGCGAGGTCGAGGCGCTGGACCAGACGGCACTCGAGATCATCGACCTGCTGATCGAGCTGGAACAGGGAGAAGAAGTCGAGAAGTGGATCGCGCACCGCAATGAAGACCCCAAGGACCAAGAGGTGATCTGGGGAGGAGAGCGCGGGCAGCGCCTGATGGGCCTGGA
>CAYYHT010000053.1:0-18355 GCA_964471355.1 uncultured Enterobacteriaceae bacterium | reverse complement strand
AAACGGTGCACCGGTGGTCATGGCATAGGCATGCTTGCCGGCGGCAATGCGGGCGATCAGTACTTTGTGCAATGCGATGGCGAGATCAACACCTCCGAGATTCGCGACGCCGGGCAAATTCACTGTCGAGTGATGCTCAAGCCGATCGGAACTGCTGAGTATGTTGTGGTTGAGCTTCGCCTCGGGTAAGCTTCTTGCGTCCCCTCTTTCACTCCTCTTGATTTTTACTCCGCTCTCGGAGGCTTCTGATGGCAATCGTCGATCTCGATCCCTATGGCAATTACTACTTCGCCTTGGTGATCAACAACATCGAAGTTGCGCACTTCACTGAATGTTCCGGACTCAAAACCTCTACGCAGGTCTTTGAGTTTGAAGAAGGTGGCCTAAATGGCCGCACGCACAAGCGCGTTGGCCAGAGCAAGTGGGAGAACATCGTTCTCCGCTATGCCACGTCCGCGAGCACATTCATGCTGCAGTGGCGCGATCACTTCCTCCAGGACAAGTTCGTGGATGGCTACAAGTTCCACGACGGCAAGAACGTGAGCGGTGCAATCACCATGATCAACAACCAGGGCACAGTGGTTCGCAGGTTCTCCTTCGACCATGCCTGGCCAGTGTCATGGGAAGGACCCTCCTTCAACTCTGGTGGCTCCGAGCTCGCAATCGAGACCCTCGAAATTGCGCACAACGGCCTCGAGATTTCAAACGAATAGCCCTGACTTTTTAACGCTCTGATTTCCTTTAGGGAGCGGCATTATGAGCGACGCTCGTACAATTCCGGGACAGTCCATTTTCAAGCGCCTCTGCGCACGGGGAATGAGACGCATGAACATCGGACCGAGCCCAGTGTTCTATGAACGCTTTGGGCTCCAAGACCCATGGTCCATGAACCCTCAGTTCGATGTGGGCGAGGACAACGAGATGTTCTCGTTCCTCAGTGCGCAGCCGTACTACGCACGGCTTCGAGCACAGCAAAGCGCTGCGGCTCGAGCTCGTCGACGACTGCTGGGGCGCATCGGCGCCGCATCAAGCACTCGGTTGGCCAAGCGTGCTGCACGCCGCATGACCGGCGCCAAGGACGCAGGAGCATGGCTCAAGCTATCCAAGGCCTCGCACTTCGCGCCGACAATTCATGAGAGCAGTCTCATCTTCCCCGAGCCTCAGGGCGCGGACTTTGAAGAAGAGGTCGAAGCCGAGGTCGCAAAGCGCACCTACACAAGCTCACGAAAGGCGCGAAAGCGCGTCACACGTAGCCGGCAAGCCGCACCGATTGATTCTCAGCTGCTCAGGGCATTGCGCCAGCTCGGACTGAAGGTCCGTGGCGACAGCCGCGAAGAGATCATGAAGGTCATTGACCAGGTCCGCGCGCTGCCCGAGCAGCAGCAGGCCACCGCCACTCGTCGCGCCGTTCGCCGTATTCGTGGCTCCGTTGCCCGTGTCGCACGCTTGGTCGTCGAAGAGGCCGCCGAGCACGTCGAGGCCAAGAGCGCTCGTCTCACCGATGTGGCGCGCAATCGCACTGCTTCAGTGACCGGACGCAAGGTCGCCGGCGCCCGTCCTACGGGCTTCCGCCCGGTCCTGTCGTCCTCGCCGGCGATGACCGCATTGCAGTTTGAAGAGCCGATCGTCGAAGAGACGGTCGAGGCTCGCCCCGCTCGTCCGCGCTCTTCGCGGAAGCCGGCGGTGCGCCAGACCGCTCATCGGGATGTTCCGGCAGCCCGTGTCGCACGAGAAGTGCGCACACAGCAAGTGACCGGGCGTGCAGGTCCAACAGCAGCCGCTTTGGATTCTGTCTCATCTTCTGATTTCTCTATCCCTACTGCTGATGCGCCTGTCGCTCATCGTGCTGCCCGTCCGACCGCTCGGATTGCGCGGCAGTCGATTGAGGTCGCCGCTCCCGCGGTCGCTGACACCCGACGAGGCCTCGCAGCCACAGGTACGCCTGTTGCAAAGCGCGCACGTGCCGCAAGTCATGTCGCAAGAGTCGCTGCTCGTTCGGTTGCCCCGGCAATTGTCGAAGAAGTCTCGGCGGCCCCGGTCGCGCGTCGCCGTGTGCGTCTGTCGGCTTCGCCGGTCAGCTACCTCGATCTTGATGAGCCGAGCGCTTCCGCTCCAAGTGCGGTCTCTCGCGTTGCACGGCGCAGCCGCTTTGTGGCTCCTGCCGAAGTGTCCGCGCAGACTGCGCCGACCGAGCGTGCTGCTGCACGTCTGACTGCCACTGTGCAGCCGCGCCGCCGCTCCCTGATGACCGCCACGCCGACCGCGTACGTCTCCCCCGTCTCCTATGAGGCGACCGAGATCGAAGAGGCCGCCGCACCAGCAGCGCGGACGTACACTCGGGCGACTGGCACAACGGTCAAGACTCCTCGCGCCGCTCGCGGCGTCGAAGCATCCACTTCCGCACCGATCACACGTCGTTCGCTTCGTCGCTCGGCTGCCGCAGATGCGTTTGTCGATGACTCTAGTGAGCGCTCGTTCCCGGTCAGTTCGGCCCGTACGTTCACGACTCCCTCGGTTCGTGCCTACGAACGAGCTGCCGTCGAAACTCGCGAAGACAGCCGCGGCGCCAGTTTGGTCAGCCCTTCTGTTTCGGCTCATGTTCGCACCAAGCCCGCTCGCGCCTCGCGTCTGTGGGCTCCGAACGCCGTTCCCGTCTCGCCTGTCGGCGTCGATGCCTCTCCAGAACTTGAGGCCGAACCAGCCGCACGACGTCCGGCTAGCCGACCCGCAACGCGCACTCACAAGACCCCGGCTGGTCGCACAGAGGCTTCGGCCCCTGCCGCCCGTCCGACACGTCGCGCCGCAAGCCGGGCCGTTCAGTCTACCGAGACCCCCGTTCGTCGTCGTGCAGCCGTTGCCACGGTTCGCGCTGCATCTCGCGGTGTGGTCGCCCCTCGTGTCGATAAGCGTGGTCGCGTTCAGCTCACCCGCAGCCCGACGGATTACCTCAAGGCCGAAACGGCAGCGCCCCAGACGGCCGGCCGTCGAACGATCGCCCCGTCGCCAGTCATTGGTGCAAAGCGTAGCCGTCGCATGGCCGCCATCGCTCCGACTGCGGTCACGCTCGAGCCCGCTCACTCCGAGCAGGAAGTTGAAGCAGCGCCAGCAGCGCGTCGCTCGCAGACCTCACGCATTCTCGACCGCGCTCAAGCAGCTGCGCCGACCATCTGGGAGCAGCCCACCGCGGCCGCCCCAGAAGTTCAGGTGGCTCGCTCTCGCCGGGCCGAAGCCGCGGCGTCTGAACCCAGCGTCACCCGCCGCAGCCGTGTCGTCGCACCGACGGCGACTCCGGTTCAGCCGGTCGGCGTTGAGGCCGCACCAGTCGACGAAGCTATTGATGCTCCACGCCGCACCGCTCGGCGCCAGGTCGCCCCGGTCCGTGCCGCTGCCGAGCGAGCAACGACTGCTCCGCTTGTTCGTCAGGCCAGTGGGCGCATTGTCAAGGCCCGTGGGGCCGTCGCCAGTACGGCTATGAATGCCGTCGCGCGGCTCGAGGCGAATCGCCCGACTGCGTCCGCCGCAACATTCCGCACTCCAGTGTCTGCAAGGTCGGTTGGTGCACGCAGCCAGCGTGTCGCTCGTCGCCCGATGGCGCACTTGTCGACCGATTTCGGATGGCTCCAGCCAGATGTGCCCGAGGTGCAACTGCCCGCCATCGGCCAGACCGGTCCGGTTCGCCGTGCAGACCTCACTGGTGTGCTGCGCCAGGTCAACGCTGCGGTTCGTGCCGCAGAACGCGCCGAGGTACCAGTGGTCGTTGGCCACTCCGCCCGCCGCACGATTGCTCCCGAAGCGGTTGCAAGCACGACTTCGATTGTCCGGCCTCGCCTGGCTCAGACCCAGCGCGGTCAGATTGTTCGTGCCGCACGCAACATCGCATTCGAGGGCGCCCAGGTAGTCCTCACAGGAACTGCAACCGAGGCGGAGCAGGTCTTCGAGGCTGCTCCGCGTCGCTCACGTGCCCGTCATGACAGTCGTCAGCCGGTTGCATGGGCAGAGAGCCGCGCCGCAACTTCCGCCGCGCACAGCAGCGCGCCGGCCGTGCGCACCATCCGTCGGGTGCTGCCCGCGTCGATGGTGGTCGTCGACGGACAGCAGGGTCAGGATGCAGCAGAGCTTGCACCCACTGCAACGCCGATTCGCCGGGCGGCACGCCGTCAGGCGCGGGCCGAAGTGCCGCTGCTTGGACGTCGTTCAACTCGCCGTCCCCTTGTTCAGCAGAACGCACGGGGCAAGTACACACCTCGCGCTGGCGAGACGGTGGCGACGCCAACGTTCCGCACTCGCAAGATGTCAACGTTCGGACTCGGCACGCCGGCCCTTCCTGTGGCCCTCGATGCCGATGTCGAAGAGGTACTGACGGCCCAAGAGCGTCCGCGGGCCGGGCGTTCCGTCTCGACCCTCGATCGCACACTGTCCTACATGACCGCTGCACCGGCGAAGTCCTTCGCTGCACAGCCTGTTGCTCGCAAGGCCCTTCGCGCTAGCCGCTCGAGCTTCGACAACAAGGGACGCTTGGTTCCGAACCGTCGCACCCGTCGTCCGCAGCTTAGCTCGGCCACCGAGGCCGCTACTTATGCCGCTTCGGCCGGGGTAGAACTCGGCGAGGTCATCGAGACCATCGCTGCGGCTCCGGGCGCACCGAACTGGGCCAAGCGTGCAGTTCACGGCCACACGGCCGGTGCACCCGAATACGCCAGCAATGACCGCCACGGAGGGGCAAACCTCGGCGCCGGCATGCTGACTGCGTTGGCCCGCGCCGGGAACCCCGAAGAGATCATCCAGGTCATTCTGGAGCGTTCCGAAGGCATGCGGTCCTTCACCAGTGACCTCCCGTCCAATGTGGCGCACCTGGTCGAACGCATCGTGCAGATGGGAGACGAGGCCAAGTTCCTCGACCCAGCAGCCGACCGCGGCGAGACCCGGGACGCCCGCAACATTCAGCGCGACGATGTGTTCAAGCCCATCTACCGCGGCAATGTGCAGGACGACCCGCTCGCAGACGAGCAAGGCTTGCACACGTTGTCTCGCGGCAAACGAGGCGTCCGTCGTGGCGCCCCGGGTGCCTCGCAGGCAATGAAGATGGCAGACAAGCTGCAGAAACTGATCTTGCTCGCAGAGTCGGATCGGCGCGCAGCGCAAGACCACGTACGGATGGCCGAAGGGGCTCCGGGCGGTGGTGGCGAGGCAGGCGGCGGTCAGGCCACATCGACAGCAGAAGATGCGCGTTCGATGAAGGTCCTGCAGCGGGACGTCCTGCAAGCGGTGATGAGAGAGCTCGAACTGAATTTGATGCGGAACCAGGGAGACCCCGACGGCTGGTTCTAGTCGTCGGCCTCACTGGCCTTTTTAACCACACACTGTTTTTGATTTTGATTCGCAACCGGAGACCCAGCAGATGGCCGAACCCACAAAGTACGACAAGGCGATGTTCACCAATGTCGACGAGAAGAAGGACTTCCAGGTCCAGTTCAACCCCAAGGAGTTCAAGCTCGATGAGGGCGTGACCTGGAAAGACTCTGAAGAGTTCTTGCACAAGAAGCCACTGTTGACCTTCGATCGGGGCAAGCCTTCGATCGTCTCCATGGACCTCATCTTTGACACCACCGACACCGGTCAATGCGTCGAGCTGATGTTCGTCCGCGAGATGCGTTCGCTGCTGTCAGTCACCGTTGAGAAAAAGGGCCCGGGCGACAAGGAAATCAAGCGCCCTCCGTTTGTGCTGTTCAAGTGGAAGGACTTCGAGTTCGAGTGTGTCTGCGAGAAGGTGTCGGTGGTCTACCTCATGTTCAAGTCCGACGGCACGCCTCTGCGCGCCAAGGTCACCGTGAGCCTGAAGGAACGCCGGAGCGATCTCATCCACACACTGTGGACCAACGTCGATCCGATCTCGGCGATGGCCAGCATGCTTGCCGGCCAGAAGGGCGAAGTTCGTGGCGACTCCGACGCGATCGGCCCCCAGGGTGGCGAAGGGAGCCACTCGAGCTCACTGACCACGGCGGGCGAGGTCAAGGGCGGCGAGACCGCCAACCAGATCGCTCACAAGTATGGACAAGAAGACTTCCGTCCCATCGCTGCGGCGAATGGCTGGGATGACCCCATGGACCCGCCTCCAGGAGCCATCGTGATTCCGGCGGGCATCGTGGCCGCGGGCATCTTTGCGCACCTCAACAAGTCAGAGGCGCCCTCCGAGTGGGGCGATATCACCGCCGACCTTCACCCTGATTCGGACAACTCCGATGCATGGGACGTCGAGATGGGCGAGTACGAGCATGGCTTGTCCGAGGCATCGATGGAGTTCAACTCCGTCGATTCCGAGCACAGCTACGGAGCCGAGAACGAAGCATCCTTCTCCGACGCGTACGGCGGCGACGTCGAGGCCAACGAGTACACCCAAGGTGAATCGGATCAGGTCCAAGAGTTCTCCGAGGGCGTCGACGTCGACCAGACGGCTGGCGAGGAGAACGAGGCGTCCTTCTCTGATGCGTACAGCGGCGATGTCGAGGCCAACGAGTACGAGCAGGGCGCATCTGAGGGCATGCAAGAAGTGTCCGAAGGTGTCGAGGTCGACCACACCTCTGGCGAAGTCCAAGGCTTCTCTGACGGCGTCGATGTCGACCACAGCTCCGCCGACGAGAACGAAGCGTCGTTCTCGGCCGAGTATGGCGGCGACGTCGAGGCCAACGCCTACGAACAGGGCGCGTCGGACGGCCCGCAGGAATTCTCCGAAGGGGTCGACGTTGACCACAGCGCCGGTGCCGAGAACGAAGCGTCGTTCTCTGACGCCAAGAGCGGTGATGTCACGGCGAATGAAATCAGCCACGACAATGCACAGGCCGACGAAGTGGCCGGTGCGGCAGCCGAGACGGGCAAGAGCGCCAGCAGCAGCGACAGCGGCGCCGGTGGTGCCGACGGCGGCAAGGGCGACCACAGCAGTGACAACAGCGCTGGTGGCGCAAGCACCGGCAGCGGTGACCACAGCAGCGACAACAGCGCCGCAGGTGCCGTGGCCTCGAGCTCGGCAGAGAAGGGTGGCGAGACAGCCGGAAGCGACGGAAAGTCTGGCAGCGACGCCGCGGGCGAAGTTGCTGGCGGCGCGGCCAACAAGGGTAACGACGCAGCAGCCGACGTGGCATCCAGCAGCGCAGGCAAGGCCGAGTCGACCAACGACACGGACCCGAAGGTCGGCGCAGCCGCTGAATCGGGTGGCAAGTCTGGCGCTCCCAGCACGGGCGGTCTCTCCGCAGGTGCAGGTGGCAACAAGGCCGCCGGCGCAGTCGCAGGGGACGCAGCACAGAGCGGGGCAGTGGATAGCGGTCCGCCACCACAGACTCTGGCGCCTTCGAGCTCGGATAGGTCCACCGCAGACCAGGTCAACTCTGGCATCGGCAATGCATCACTGGGCGCTTCGAAGCTTGACGATGCGATTGACGAAATTGCCAGTGGCCCTGGAGACATCAAATCCACAATCGAGAACGTGAAGGCTCGCGGTGACATGCTCGCTGACGACTTCAAAGACCCGAACAGCTAGGCACTAGATCTTATCGTTGAGGGTCCTTTGACTCTCACGGGAGCAGCAAATGTCAGACAATATCAACAGCGACTTCATGAACGACAACACCACTCCGAGGGTGAAGATCATGCTTGCTGGCACCGAAATTCAGCAGGCGGACCCAAAGGGACTCGTCTACATGTCGATCGAGGACCACCTCGACATGATCGGTGTTGCGATGGTTTCGCTGAATACTGGAGGCATCGACTGGTCGTCCATGACAATGGGCGCAGACGTCGAAGTGACTGTCGGTGAGGCCTCCACAAAGATGTTCAAGGGCATCATCACCGGGCTTAGGCACTCGTTCCAGAAGGGCAAAGATGTGCTGACCGTCATCGCGATGGACCCACTCATCAAGATGGCCGCGTCTCGTGTGACCAAGGTCTACGGCGATGCTGTCGCAGCCGACCAAGTCGACTCCGACGTCGTCAGCACGGTCATTGGAAGGGCTGGTTGCTCCACAGGGAAGGTGGACAGCACGACTCCGAAGCACAAGTACATCCTTCAGCGAAACGAATCGGACTACAACTTCTGCAAGCGCCTTGCAGCCCGCAACGGGTACATGCTGCGCGCCACAGAAGGCAAGATCGACTTTATCAAGCCGCAGTTCTCGGGCGGATCGGTCGAGCTCACTCAAGAGAACTTGATTGCGCTGGACTACACGGTCAACCCTGTGAATGTGCCGCCAGAGCTCACCGTCATCGGTTGGGACTACTACGCCAAAGAGAAGGTCGAGGGCACGGCCAGTTCAGGCGACGTGCTCGACATCGGCGGCGGCAAGAACGCTGTGGCTGACAACGGCACCATCTGGGCAGAGACGAGCTACGTCGCTGATGTGCTCGTGACCTCGCAGGGTGGCGCAAAGGAGATGGCGGTTGGTGAGCTGAACCGGCTTGCCCGTCGCTTCATCCGCGGACGTGCCGTGATTCAAGGCAACGGCGACATCATCGCCGGTGCAAAGGTCAAGTTCAGCGGGTTGATGTCGAAGTTCAATCCCGAAGTCTTTGTCGTGTCCGCTCGCCACATCGTGGAACCCGGCGGTAACTTCAGCACTGAATTCACCTTCTGCGGCAACACCTGGCCGTCATAGGACCCACCTGATCAACCTGCTGTTCCCGATGCTTCGGGGACGGAAGGGCCTCCCAAGGCGCCGGCTTCCGGCGCTTTTTTTTTTTGGTGGATCCAACGTTTCAATGGGTGCTCGCTTGTGGTTGTATGCGTGTTCTCCCAAGCAGTCCCCAAGGGGGTAGTGTGCGCAAGGATTTCCTCGGCAGAGGCTGGCAGTTCCCGCTGGCTTTCGATCCGGCCTCGGGCGGAGTCGCTATGAGCGAGTTCGAGGAAAACATCCGTCAATGCATCACTATCATCCTGGGCACGAAGCCCGGCGAGCGTCAGATGCTTCCGGAATTCGGCTGCACAATGCACGAACTGATGTTCGCGCCCAACACCGATTCGACGGCCACCTTGGTGCGCCGACGAGTCGTGCTGTCGTTGAAGCGGTGGGAGCCGCGGATCGAGGTCGAATCGGTTGACGCCTGGCCAGATCAAAACGGCACGATCCGAGTAGAGGTGAAATACACCGTCGTCTCTACCGGTGATGTGATGGATGTAAGCGTACTCCTGCAACAAGGTGGGTAGGGCAGACCATGCCGATCAGACCTCCAAATCTTGATGATCGCCGCTACGACGACATCGTTCGCGAAGCCCGAGCACTAATTCCCCAGTACTGTCCGGAATGGACAAACCTGGGTGATGCGGATCCGGGAATGACTCTCGTCCAGCTTTTTGCCTGGATGACAGAGATGATCATCTACCGGCTCAATCGCGTGCCGGACAAGACCTACGTTCACTTCCTCAACTTCATTGGCGAGGAGCGCCGCGATGCGCGTGCGGGCACGGTCCCGCTGACGTTCCAGCTTCGTGGCGAGGCGAACACAGTCGCTGAGATTCCGCCGTTCACTCGATGCTCCACGCGTCAGCAGGAAGGATCCGAAGCGCTCCACTTTCTGACTACGGAATCGCTGACGATCCACGATGCAAACGTCGATCGCATTGTGTCGGTTCGCGCGGGACTGCGTCCGATGGTGCGTGAAGTGCCATTTATGGCGCATCCAGAGTGCCCCAAGGCGTTGCTCTTCGGCGTCGGTGCCGGCGTCCAGTTTTGGCGAATGGATCCGATCGAGCACGGCCCCAGGTCGTACACGGCGTACCAGTTCTTGTACGTCGCTCACGACGACTTCCGTCTGATGAACTTCATCCCATCGGACGGCCAACGCATCGGCCGTCTGCGGATTCGTTCAGCCAACGCCGAGAACCTTCCGGTTGCGGCGGTGTTCAAGTGGGAATTCTTCACGGGAGACCTCGAGACCCCGTGGGAGCCCATGCTGCTCGACGAGGACGAAGAGGAAGAAGTCCTCGGTTTGCCCGAGATCCCGCTCAAGACGAACCTGCCAAAGCTCAAAGAGCTCGACCACTTTGGCATTGATACCGATCAGTTCCCGATTCCAAAGGCCCTGGCCAAGGAAGACTGGTGGATCCGGGGCACCGTCGACTATGAACGGTGGCTTGCTCATCGTATGCAGGACGACCTCGAAGTCACCTGGGCCGATGACCGTGGCGGCGAAGAGCGCGGCATCAACAACTGGGAAGTGCGCGCTACCGGGCGCTATCTCGAGTTCTTCATGCAGGACATGCCGCCCATTCGTGGTGGCTGGACCATTCGATTCACGATGATCGACCGCTCCATGAATGCGGGCCGGAACAGCTATCTGCCACGCTACAAGTGGATGTTCCGTCGCGGTAGCGAGTGGGAGACCATTCCGCACGAGCGTGTGCGCTACCAGGACACCTCTGTCGTACTGACTGGGCCGTTGAACGACATGTCGTCCGATGGCTACAACCTGCGCGCCGAGCGCATCGAGACCGTGCACTTGCGCGGCTTCATCACCGACCTCGACCTCGAGATGATCTGGCTGCGACCCGTCGAGCTGTTCCTCGGATCCGGTCCCGAGACCAGTGCGGCCGCGGATATTCCGACCTGGGAATTGCCGTGCTTGCCGTTCCAGCCGGCCCCTTCGCTTCCGCCTCTGCTTGGCATGAAGTTCTTCATCGGCTCCGACTTGTTCGAGAACCGCGCGATGAAGCCGGTTGAGCTTGAGATCGAAGTTGGCTTTGAGTGGGAGGGCGAGCCCCTCGAAGAGCCCACCGACCAGTACCACATGCAGTTCACCTACCGAGCTGCGGACACTTGGCGCGTGGTCTACACCGAAGAGGGCACCTTCTCGGAGTTCCGCTGGGCCGACCTCGACCCAGAGGGAGCAGAGCAGAAGTACCGACGCAAGATTCGCATTACGCTCGATCCGCGCAAACAGCTCAAAGGCCTGCATCGGGCAATTATCGCTGAGCGCGAGACCACCTGGCTGCGCCTGGAGCTGTCGCGCTCGACACTGACCAAGTCCATCAAGAAGAGCGAGCCGCCGACACCCATCAGCATGAAGATCCACAGCATTCAGCTGGGATATGACGGCATCTTGGGCAAGAAGGTCTACGAGCAGCCGATGCCCGGACCCAAGATGGCTACTGTCGAGTACCGCGAGCACAACCGCCGCCTGACTCGCGTCGTCACGCGCTCTGCAGGTCGCCTGGCCGAGGACTACCCCTTCGACACGTTCATCGACATCCAGGACGATGCCGCAGGCAAGAACAAGAAGGAGATGAGTGGGCACCAAGCGGCCTACTTCCACTTCGACAAGCCATTCCCGCGCGGCCAGCGCCACGCGATGCTGTTCAAGACTCGTGGCGAGACCTACTTGCCCGAAGGCGTGACCGTCGATTGGCAGATTCTCGAGAAGTCCGACAAGGGCCGCGTCACCTGGGGTCGTTTGATCGCCGCCGGTGAAGAGAGTGGTGTGCCGGACTTCATGATGAACAAGTCGGGCGAGATGGCGTTCAACTACCCAGATCCGCAGGCACCGCCCAAGGCGGGCACCTGGGTTCGTGCGTTGTTCCGCGCTCCTCCAGGCGAGGAAATCCCGTCTTTCCCTCCGATCAGCCACCTGATGCTGAACACCGTCGCAGGGGTGAACCTGCACGCTTTCCGCATGGAGAAATTCTCCGGGCTTGGCGTGCCGCACCAGATGATTCAGCTGCGTCGCTTCCCGATCTTCCTGCACAAGACGGACTCGGAACAGAGCTCGTTCACGCATCCTGATCGCTTTGCAGACATCCGTGTGTTTGTCACCGAAGACGATGGTCAGCGCCGCGAGTGGCGAAAGGCCCCCGGCAACTCGATTCTGACGGCAACCAAAGACGACCGTGTGTTCGTAGTGGATCCGGTCGAGGGTCTGCTGACCTTCGGCAATGGCATTCGCGGACGCATGTTGCCCGTGGGTAACTTCAACGTTGTCTGCGAGGTCTACCACACCATTCCCGGTGAAGCGGGCAACGTGTCTCCAGGCGCGGTGGCCCTTGTTGAAGGCTACGGCGACCTGGCGGGGGTCATGAACCTCTTGCCCGCAACTGGTGGTCGGAATGCCGAGAGCATTGAAGAAATCATCCGTCGAGCGCCATCGATCCTGACCAGTCGCGATCGGGCCGTCACGCGAGCCGACTTCGAGATCATCGGAAAGGAAGCTTCGGGCGAGGTCGCACGCGCCGCATGTGACGGCCGCATGGCTTCAGACGGTGTCGTTGGGGTGGTCATCCTTCCTCAGCGTCGCGAGGGCGAAAAGGTCCCCGACCCATTCCTGTCTGCCGGGCTCAAAGAGCACGTCCAGCGGTACCTAGGCAAGCGCTGCCTCGTCAACGTGACGCCGGATGTGCGCTTGGCCACGTTTCAGCAGGTCGACGTCTCGGTCATGCTGCGGCTGCGGCCGAACGCGAACATTCTGCAGGTGCGTGCTCGCGCCCAGATGTGGGTTGAGAACTTCCTCGACCCCTACACAGGTGGCCTTGACGGAAATGGTTGGCCCTTCCTGGGCACGCTCTACGCGCAGGACTTCGGTCGCATGGTCAGTGACATCGCCGAAGTGCGGCACGTCAACGATGTGCAGCTGTTTGCCATCGACGACAAGCGTGACAGCCCACCTCCCGGCTGGGAGGAAGGCAGCGGCACCTACACCCAGGTGTTGGACAAGCACGACCTGTTCGTCATTCGCAAAGTGCGCGTGATGAGTGAGGGCACCTGATGCGTCGTCGTAGGCTGCCAAGCAGGCGCGGAGGACGTCAGACCGGCCTGGTCAGAAGGGCTGCAACGACGGACTTGCGCTTCCTTGAACAGGTGGTCTGCATCGCGTTTCCGATCAGTGCTGCGCGCAGCTACCTCGCACGGAACATGGCGAACAAGATTTCGTACCAGCTCGTTGAGGCTGTGCGCGGCGAACAAGTCGGCAACGTCCGCTTGGTCGAGGTGAAGCACAGCAACGGAGGCGAGCGAACTTGGGTGCGCGGCTTGCGTGTGTTGGCCAATGGTGAGCCCGCCAGCTTTTTCGTTCCGGACCATCTCGTTCGCGTCGAACCCGAAATCGACGGGCTGGCCAGTGACAGTCGGACGCTGTCGGTCGAGGACGAGATCATTCTGCACGTGCCGGTTCGGGGCTATCTTCGCTTCTTGCCGAGCATCTTTCAGGGTGAAGGGCCAGTCAGCTCGCGTCGCATCACGCGTACCCGCGACAGTGCCCTTCAGCGCTGGGGCGGCGTCTCGGCTGAAGCGGCGCATGTGAACATCGAGTTCGACGAAGATCCCGTCCGTCGATTCATGTTCCTCTTTCAGCATGTGATGACCACGCTGACCGACCAGATCGACCGCTTGGCCGACCTGACCGATCCCCTGATGGTCCACGCGAAGTTCCTCCCTTGGCTTGCCAGCTGGGTCAACTTTCCGCTCGATGAGTCCCTGCCGGTCAACCAGCAGCGAGAGCTCGTTCGACGGGCCATTCGACTTGTGCGAACGCGCGGTACCCGCGGTGGCATCGAAGAGATGGTCCGTGTGCTCACCGCGGCTCCGGTACGCATTCGTGAGCGAGTGCGCCCTCAGCCATGTGCTCTAGGCCGCATGCATCTGATTGGCGGGCGCGATGTCGTCGAGCGGTACCGAAAGGTCGATCCGCCAGGTTCCTACTTGGTCGAGCCTTCAGGGCGTCAGGACACCACCTACTTCACGCTGACCCTCGAGCCTCGTGAACGCTTCTCGAAGCGCTTTGGCGAGCGCGCTCCGCAGGTCCTGCGCCAGATTGCCAAGGTCGTCAGCCAAGAGCGTCCGACCCACGTGGCATTCACCATCGCCTTTGATGTGCGAGGTGGTGCCGGAGCCCCGGCTGGCCGGCCTGCGCCGCCTCCGCCGCGCTCAACAGTCAAGGAAGAGACGGCGCCTGCTGTGGTCGAGGCCGAGGCAGCGCCCGAACCGGCGAAGCCCAGGTTTGCCAAAGTCGACCGCAGCAAGCGCGGCCGCAAGGCAGCCGAAGAAGAGACTCCAGCCGTCGAGGCTGCGCCAGCCGCCGAAGAGCCGCCTCCCAAGAAGAAGGCAGCTCGTCGCCGCAAGAAAAAGGAGGAGCCGGCAGCCGAGGCCGCTGAGGCCGCTCCCAAGAAGGCCACCTCTCGGCGCCGAAGCCGCAAGAAGACCGAAGAGCCCGCAGCAGAAGCAGCGGCCGACGCTCCGGCGGAAGAGAAGCCCAAGACTTCCTCTCGTCGCTCCCGCAAGAAAAAGACTGATGCTGCTGCACCCGCGGAGGACAAGCCCAAGACTTCCTCCCGTCGTCGCAGCCGCAAGAAGAAGGAATAGTCCATGTCCTACCCGCACACTCTAAGCCGCCTCAATCCCTTTGAGGGGCTTTGCCTGACCTCTGGCGATTTGCTCGATGAGCAGATGTACCACCGCCGTTCTCTGCAGCGACACAGCCTGTTCCTCCACGGCTATGGCATCGTTCAGGGACTGATGGTCGAGCTCGAACAGAAGGCGCGCAAGTACGTCGCTGTCATCAAGTCCGGCTATGGCATCACCAAAGAAGGCCAGGGCGTCCAGCTGATGCAGGACGTGCAGGTTCCTCTCGAGGTGCCCAAGCAAGACGGCGAATACATGCTGTGGCTGTTCCACACCGAGCTGCCTGACAGCGAGACGGCCCGTCCCGTCTACGACACGCAGGATGCTCGTGAGTCCCGCATCATGGAGTCCTGCGCTCCCCGTCTGCACCCTGCGGACGAGGACCACGAAGACGCAGTGGCGCTCTGCCGAATCAATGTGCGCTTGGGCCGTATGGTTCAGGTGCAGCTGCCCGTGCCGCGCGCCGGTCGTCGCTCACGCGCCGCCGAGTCGTACCTCAAGCCTCGAGTGCTCGACTACATCCGGTTGAACAAGAAGATCCTGAACGCCCTGTTCCGCACAGCTATTCTCAAGGAAATGGGCATCTTCGCGTTCGGGTTCTACTCGGCGCTCGTGGCCTCCGAATTCGTCTTGATCGAAGAAGGCACCACCGACCGCGTGCTCTACCGCGCGGCCGGCAGCCTGATTGTCTATGGACATGACTTCTACAATCCGCTGCCGCACACTACTGACCGAATCAGTCAGTTCACCGAGTTCATTCGCCGCGTGAACGCCGAGATTCCGGCGCCCGATCAGGGTGACGAGACGTGGTTGCGTTGGTTCCAGCAGTTCGAGCGTCTGCTGCAGCCACTGCAGCGCATCTCCGATGAACTTGAGGCCACTGTCGAAGCCATGAGGTAGCGCGAAACGGGCAGGACTTGGTGGGTTGCCTTGAACCGACTTCGCCTATGATTGTCCGACCCGCGCAGAGGTGACCCCCGTGAGCATGCCCGCCGCACCCCAGGACGCACAGACTGTCCCGGTTCGCGTGCAGATCATTGAGCTTGAGCCATTTGCGCTCGACCTCGTGATTCCGTCCTACCTGACCGTCAAAGACCTCTCTCATCGAGTGGCTCAAGATGCGGGCCTAGGGGCATTTTGGGAGGACGGAACTCGCCGGATTTATTGGCTGCGCGCTCGCGGTCGCGTGCTTCAAGATCACGAAAAGCTCCAAGAACTCGGCATTGTGCCCCACGAACTACTGCACTTGCTGCCCCAGCCTCCCGTGGGCAGCGGCGTGCAGGAGCGGCCGCCTGAGTACCCCGAGAACAAGGGATACGCCGCGGGTGGAAACCTCGCTCTCGTCGGTGGCATTGGGCAGATGGCCATCTGGGCCGGTGCGTGGGTCATGGCGCTCTCGGTGGACCAATCGATCATCGTGGCGTTCCTTCCCGCGGTCGCCATGGCGCTGCATGTGACGAGCTTCGCGCGCCACATCTTCGGTGGGGTGGGCTCTGCGGTACGCATTCCCGCCGCGGGTCTTGCCATCTACATGCCTGTCATGATCATGGTCATGCTCGCATCGTGGCTGTGGGCGGGCATTGCGCCGCTCGACATGTTTGGCCCGCTTGTTCTGGGCGTGTTCGGCGGGTTCTTTGGCGTCTTGCTCGCTTGGCTTGCATGGTACGGGCCGGTCGAGGCGCTGCCGGAGCGCACCATCGCCCATGTCTTGGCCGAGGAACAGGAGGCGGTGTACTCCTGTGGCATCTGTGGGCTCGATGTGCCGCCAGATGTGCGCTCGGACTGCATCTACCAGTGCGGTCGCGTCTTCCATTCGGGCTGCTACGCTGCGCGTCAATCCGTGTGGAACAAAGAGGGCTGTGCCGTGTGTGGCTGGATGCCAGGCCAAGGCGCGGCTCCCGGAGCTGCGTAGCGCTAGCGCTAGAGAAACCCCGCCTGCCAACCCCCCTCTCGGCTATCTCAGGTCGAACAACCACTTCTAAGAAGTGCCTCGAAGGCAGCGCCCGCACAAAGTGGCGCCAAGCTCGGCCCAGCCAAGTCATCCAGAACGTCGCCCATAGCGACGTTGACCCAGGCTTGGGCGCCCAAGCCCGTCGAAACGTCTCCTACAACGACGTTGGCAGCACCATGGCTCACGATTCAGACCGCTAAAGTCGAGGCTAGAGCACGATCTCGACTTCCTCTTCAACAGGAGGCGGAGTCCAGCGCGCCAGCAGGGATAGCGCTCCCGACGCGCCCATGCGCCACAGCAAGTTGCCCGCCCTGACGCGGTAGGCCTGGGCTGCCACCATGTCTCCGCTCGCGACATAGGCTTCCATCGAGAGGAGTGCCGCGTTCGCCACCAGGATGCCATTGCGGCGCCCCTGGCCCAGCGCTAGGTGTTCAGCAGCCAGTCGATGGCACTCGGTCGAATTGCCTAGCTTCAAGTGAACCGCGCCGAGCAAGATCCCCGTGACTGAGGCCAAGCCGATCTGATCGTGCTCGATCGCTTCGGACCGGGCTTTGAGCAAGAGCCCCAACAGTTTTTGGGGCTCATGGCCGGCGGCGGCGGCCGCGAAGGCCCGGGCCGCCGTGCGGTCTGCAGATGGGGCCTGGGCGTCTAGCCAGCCCAGGGCCTGGGCCGGTTCTCCGTCTCCTAGGGCGATAGCGAGCTCGTCTTGCGGTCGGCTGGGAATCGGTGGAAGCGATGGCACACCCGGAAGGATGCCGCCAACCATTGCCATCAATGATGCGTCAGCCCGCTTGCGAAGCTTTGCGAGTCGACGGGCTCCGCGGGTGAGTCCGGCTTTCAGTCCGGCTGGAGGCACGGCCTTCTTTTGCGCGGCCCGTGCGATCTCGACCAAGAGCTGAAGCAACTCTGCAACATCCTGATCGAGCTGAGTGACGACGCCGAGCAGGCTCTTGTTGGGTGCGCCGGCGGTCCACAGCGATGCCACATCGGCGATGACCAAGCACAGGCCCGCATAGCGAACCCTGGTTCGCGCGGCTGCGGCTGCTTGGCGTTCGGCGGCCTGGATCGCGACCTTGTACAACGGATCGTCGAGCCCATCGGAGGTGCCGCCGGTCATTTGCTCCATGATCGCGTCGAGGCCCAGCGGATCGTCCTCCTTGAAGGGCGCTTCGATCGCGTTCATGTCTGGGACCAGTGCGGCTGGATTCTGTAGGTCGAGCAGGGCCGAGAAGGTTGCCTGAAGCCAAGCAGCTGCGTTTGGGGGCAGAGTGGCCGGAACCACGACCCCGTCGGCGGAAGACAGCTGCGGTGCCAGCAGCTTGGCCGAGAGCGGGATTCGACGTCCGGTTTCGTCGGCTTGGATTCGCACCGCGTGCATTCGGTGATGGCGGCCGTCGAGCTCGAGGCAGAAGTCCACGAACGCGCTTGTCGGAGCGGTGGCTCCGGACGAGAGCGCTGGACTCGTCAGCAGGATCCACGTCGCGATCGCGCCCCCCCGCGCTCGTGCATGGAGAACGCGGCCGTGATCGTCCTGCAGTACGGACGCTGGAGGGTTGAGCAGGGCCGCGGCACAGCGCCAGCCCAAGCTGGGAGTGGCCCAGCGGCTGATGCCCTGTGCCCACAGGGTCAGTGACGCTCCGACGACCTGTGGTGACGGCTGCAGGAGTCCGTCCACAGTCCATGCCGGCGGCAGCTCCCAAGGGCTGGCTACACTGCGAACGGCATCGAGGTAGTCGGCATCCTCGGGAGGCAACTCGTCGTCTGGCATCGGCTCAAGGAAGCGCTGCCGGTCTTCGCTGCGCTTTGTTCCTGGATTCCAGCTGCTGGTGAGGTCGTCGATGGTGAGGGCGCCGCCGTCTTCGGCGTCCCCGTCGCCTCCGTGTTCGACGGTCTTGTCGGCGTCTTCTTTCTTGCGGCGGACGCTCTGGCCCATCTCGATGCCGCCGCCGCCGACTTCCGGATTCTGCCCGAGCATTGCCGCAATGGTGGCGTTGCCATGCTGATTTTGAGCCCGTGAATGTTCGGGCTCCTCATG
>CAYYHT010000052.1:4507-18599 GCA_964471355.1 uncultured Enterobacteriaceae bacterium | reverse complement strand
TCACCGCCGATGCTGGCGTCGCCGTAGACCAAGACGATGACGGGCTTGTCGCCGATGAATTCGACCTGCTTGCCCGAGGGCTGGGTCCAGTCGGTCACCGCGATGACGAGTGCATCTGCGGCGCCACCGCTCTGAGTCTCGACCACGGGGACTGGGGTTGCCGCCCCTGCACAGTTGGTCCACGCGGCGTTGTACGAGCCACTTCCGGTGCTGTCAAAGGTGAACGGACCGGCGCATCCGCCGAAGCTCACCGCACCCGATGCGCTGACCGCAGTCGGATCCACGTTCTCGGGCACGTAGGGGAAGGTGACGCAGGTCTGGACCGCGGCGTCGAGGTCATCGCAGTCGTTGCCGGTGCACACACCGGTCGACGCGGGGGTGCCATCTCCGTCTCCGTCGCACTCATCGCCTCCCACACAGTCGTTGTCGATGCCGTCGTAGTTGACCTCGGTGTTGCCCGGATAGGCGAGCGGTTCGTTGTTGTCGCAGTCTCCGCCGACCGATGAGTGCAGCGCAGGCAGGCTGCATGCGGTGGTGATGCCGTCGGATGCCAGACCAAATCCGTCGCCGTCGCCGTCGTCGTAGAAGTCTGTGGCATCGACCGCGGTCGCGTCGTCGACAGCTCCGTCACAGTCGTCGTCGACGCCCACGGTTGCGCACTCTTCATCGACGCTCGGATTCACGGCTGCCGAGCCGTCGTTGCAGTCGGTGTTGTCCAGGACTTCGACCGCCGAGCCACTGCATTTTGGTGAGGCGGCGCCGGCACCGAAGCCGTCTGAGTCCCCGTCGAGGTACCAGTCCTGCGCGTCGGTCGAAGTCGAGTCGTCGATCAGGCTGTCGCAGTCGTCATCGACACCGGCGGTCGAGCACAGCTCGTCGCGGCTCGGGTTGATGGTGACCAGGGCATCGTTGCAGTCGTCGTCTGTTGCTGCGGTGTTGAGGGGGGCTGTGCATGCCTGCACCCCCGCAGATCCAACGGCGCCGAATCCGTCGCCGTCGCCGTCGGTGTACCAGCTGGGTGCATCGGCGGCGCTGTCTTCATTGACATTGCCGTCGCAGTTGTCGTCATCGGGGGTTCCGCAGGACTCGGTTGCGCTGGGGTTGACCGCCGATTTTGTGTCGTCGCAGTCTCGGCTGTCCAAGACGTGATTGGGAGGAGGCACGCAGATGACTGTTGGGCTGCTGAGGTCGCCAAAGCCGTCGCCGTCGGTGTCGGCGTACCACGTCGCTGGAGCCGCAGGAGCCTCGTCGATGCTGGAGTCGCAGTCGTCGTCGATCAGGTTGCAGAACTCGGTGGCCGTGGGGTGCACGGTGTTCAGCGTGTCGTCGCAGTCGGTGTCGTCGGTGGTGATTCCCGGGCTCTCTTCACAGGCCAAGATGCTGGCGCCCGCGTCGCCGTAGCCATCGAGGTCGGCGTCGGTGTAGTGGGTGGTGCGGTCGGTGGCATCGCTGTCGATGTCGCCGCTGCAGTCGTCGTCGATGCTGTTGCAGATCTCGACTTCTCCCGGATTGATGTCGATGTCCCCGTCGTTGCAGTCGGTGTTGTCGAGCACGTGGTCGGCTGGCGGCGAGCATGTGGGGGCTGTGGGAGCAGCGATGTCGCCGTAGCTGTCGCCGTCGGTGTCTGCATAGAAGATGAGCAGGACTGGGCCTTCTTCGTCGGCGTCTCCGTCGCAGTCGTTGTCGGTGCCGACATCGGCACAGCTCTCGATGGCGAGCGGGTTGGCCGCTGCATTCGTGTCGTCGCAGTCGGTCGTGTTCTGGGCAAATCCCGCGCCGGGATCGCACAGGTTGGACGGCGCCGCAATGTCGCCGAAGCCGTCGCCATCGGTGTCCGCCCACCACAGCACGGTTGGCGGGTTGTCATCGACGGTGCCGTTGCAGTCGTCGTCGAGGCCGTTGCAGCTCTCGGCCACGCCGGGATTGATGAAGAACACGTCGTCGTCGCAGTCGTCGTCGACCTGGTACCAGCCCGGCCCGGGGTCTGCGCACTGCACCTGCGTCAGGAAGCTGCTGCCGTAGCCATCGCCGTCCAAGTCGGCGAACCATGTGGCGTCGCTGCCGTCGTCGACGATGCTGTTGCAGTCGTCGTCCACGCCCGGAGTCGAGCACAGGTCGTCCTGGTCGGGATTGATCTGGTCGTTGGTGTCGTCGCAGTCGCCGAACAGGTCGACGTGGTCGGTGGGCAAGACGCCGCAGAAGTCCACGGGCACGCCGTCGCCCCAGCCATCGCCATCGCTGTCGAGCCAGGCCTGTTCGAGGTTCTCGGCGTCGGTGTCGACGGTGCCGTCGCAGTCATTGTCTTCGGTGTCGCCGCACAGCTCGATGGCGCCGGGGTTGGTGTCGACGTCAGCGTCGTTGCAGTCGTCGGCGTTGGCGACAAAACCATCTTGAGGCAGGCAGAAGAACTGCTCGTCGTCTGCGTCGCCATAGCCATCGCCGTCTTCATCTGCATACCAAGCTGTGGCGAGATCGTTATCGACGATGCCGTCGCAGTCGTTGTCGATGTTGTCGCAGTCATCAAAGGCGTCGGGATTGATCTCGTCGTTGGTGTCGTCGCAATCACCGTCGGCGGTCACAAAGCCGTTGCCAGCGCCGCAGTAGTTCTGCAGCTCGCCCGCTCCGTAGCCGTCGCCGTCGGTGTCGGCGTAGCCCTCGTCCGCGAGCCCCTCGTCGATCTGGCCGTCACAGTTGTTGTCGATGCCGTCGCAAATCTCGGCAGCAGCCGGGCCCACCAGCTCGTTGCTGTCGTCGCAATCGTCGCCACCACGGCCGTCGGTATACGCGTCATCGTCGTCGAGGTCGAACTCGGCCAAGCGTTCTTCGTGGGCATCGGTGCCGATGAAGCAGCCCGAGAGCAGTCCCAGAACAAGGAAGATGACGCTGGTACGCATGAATTCTCCGGCGAACAAGTCGAGATTATGCGGCATTCGCGGGGCAGCAGCGAGCTTCGCGTCACGGTTGGCCGCTCGGTCGTGGCTAGATCGAGACCGAGCACTCGAGGTAGGTGGGGTTGAAGCTGTTGTAGGGGTGCTCGGACGCGGTATTTCGGGCATCGATCGATTCCGACAGCGCGCGCAGGTCTGCCATGAAGCGATCGAGCACAGCTTTGGCCTCGGCCCGGCGTGGTTTGGGCAGCAGGTGGTCAAAGTCCGACAGCAAGGCGGGTTGAGCCAGTCCCGTGCCAGCCACCAGCATCATCACCAAGATCGAGCCTTGGCAGTCGCCCATCACCGCCCCCGGATGAATGCGGGGCGCGAGCTTGCTCGGATCGAACAGGTACTCGTTGAGGGCGCCCACGTGTTCGTGCATGCCCACGACGCTGAAGACGAACGATGCGGCCGCGTCCACAATCTGGTCTGCAGTCTGCAGCGGACCCTCGTCGCGGCGAATGGGCGCCAGGTCGTGCCACCAATCCATCAGCTGTGCATCGGCACGCACGCTGTCGTCGTCGGCAAAGTACAGCGACAGATGCCCCTCGCAATAGTCGCGAATCACCCCGTACAGCGCCGTGCCATCCTCCCCAAAGGGGAAGTCGGCGAGCTGTGCCGTGCCATTGCGCTTCAGCATCTGCGGAAAGGGCTCCAGGCGCCCGCGGTCGTACCCAACGGTCAGCGCTGCAGCGAGGCCTTCGTAGGTAAAGGCCATGGCGCGGTGGGGCAGGCCTCGGTTGACGACCAGCACCGCAGAGGCTCGGTGGTTGATGGCGATGGTGCGGAAGCAGAAAGGCTTGAGCAACAGGCGAAGGGGGTGCTCGGCGTCGAGCTGCTCGCGGGTGGCACAGACGACCTCGTTGCCCATGCGCATGTGCAGGCCCCACAGGTGATCGGCGACGGTCACCCCGACAAAGACCGAGCAGCGCCAGGCGAACTTGGCGTGCTCCCAGCCATCGTCCCCGGGCTTGAGCACGACGCCGCCTTGGCTCCAGCGAATGCGCACGATGTTGCGGTCCGCATCAAAGAACGCCGCCGCTCCGTAGCGTTCATAGCCGGGACGCACGTCGTATTTGTACAGCCAGGTCATGTCGACGACCCAGTCTGCGTCCGGCTCGTCGGTGGTGGTCAGGTACAGAGCGGCCAGGCCGCGAAAAGCGAACAGGCTCTGGGCATGGTCGCTCTGCAGCTCGTCCCAGTGGGCGTTCTCGCCTGGAATGAGCCGGTCGCCGAGCACCTCTCGAAGTCGTGTGGTGGCGTGCTGCGCGCTCTCCCACTGCTGCGGATCGTCCCAGACGCTGTAGAAGGGGCTGCGGAACAGGGCGTGAATCGCCTTCTCGGCAAAGCTGCGGGTGGGCCAGTCCTCGTCCTCGACCGGGACCTTGACCCCATGAACGGTCTCGAAGCGCTTGAGCAGCCGCTTCTGGGTGGGCCGAGCGATGTGTGCCGCGGTCGGCGGATCGACGTCCCACTCCGCATAGCGGCGCTTGATCAGCTTGAGCACAGCCCAGGTGTAGCGATCGAGCTTCAAGGGCCCAACCTGCGGGGCGGGTGGCGTAATTTTGAGCTCAAGCCATCCCGCCCTTGGCCATGGGGGGTAGGGAGCTTGCGACCGAACGGGTCCCCATGGCCAACTTGCGGGGCGGGTGGCGTAATTTTGAGCTCATTCCCCGCCGAGGGCTCGGGACATGGATTGGGCGTCGGGGAAGCGGTCGTCTGGCTTGACCCGCGTGGCGCGCTCGAGCGCCCGCACGAGCTTGGTGGGCAGGCTCCCGGTGACCAGCTGGTCGACGGTCAGAGGAGGCTGACGGACCCGCTCCCGTGCGGACTCGCGGGCGGTCGGCGAACGGAAAGGCAGGCGTCCGGACAAGCAGCGGGACAGCACGATGCCCAGGGTGTACAGGTCGCTGCGGCCATCCAGGCTCTTGCGTCGAATCTGTTCGGGAGACAGGTATGGCAGCGTGCCGACCACGATGCCCGAGGCGGCCAGCTCGTCGTGCTCATCCATGGCCTGAGCGATGCCGAAGTCGATCAACATCACCACTTCGGTGCCGTCTTCGCCCTTCTCGATGAAGATGTTCGCCGGCTTGATGTCGCGGTGCACGATGCCTCGGGCGTGGGCGACCTCGAGTGCGGCCAACACGCCCTGGCCAACCTGTCGGGCCTGGACTGCATTGAGCGTGCCCTCGCGCCGAAGCCGGTCCAACAGCTCTTCGCCGTCGAGCTTGTCCATCACCAAGAACACGTTCCCCTTCTCGTCGGTCCCCCAGTCATGCACGGTGGGGATGTGCGGAGAGCGCACTTCTGCGGTGATTCGTGCCTCGTTATAAAAGCGCTGCACATGGCCCGCGTCGTTGGCCAGCTCGGGCTTGAGCAGCTTGATGACGACGGTCCGAGCGACCTCGGTGTCGAGCACCTCGTAGACCAGGCCCATGCCGCCTTGGCCGAGCTTCTTGATGATGGCGTAGCGCTCGCCGACGTGGGCGAGTCCCTCGGTGGCTTTGCGCGCGGCCTCGACTCGTGCGGTCAGGCGGGTGGTGGCGGCGGGGTAGTGCAGTCTGACGTAGCCCGCAGAGCATCGCTTTCCGGTCTGAATCAGCCGCGACAGCTTGCCCAGCACAACGGCGAGCCCCGGGTCCTTTTCGCTCTCACTGTCCAGCCCGACGCGTCCAGCACCAATGGCTCGCACGACCTTGAGGGCCGCGTCCACGGCACCTCCGGCGATCGACACATCGTCCCCCGAGGTCAGCTCGGTGATGGGTCCCACGGCGACGCCCACGGCGAGTTCAGGTTCTCCGGCGACCTCTCCGGCCCATGCCAAGGCGGCACCGTCGTTCTCCCAGGCGGTCAGCACTTGGCCGTTGCCGACCCGCAGAGCCAGCAGGCGCGTGCGGCTCTCGGCGGCTTTGACGACGTCAGCCAGCAGGTCGACGTCTCGGGAGCGCACATCGATGGCGACCACCGCGGCTCGTTTGACCGACGCGTTCAGGCCTTCTGCCAGGGCGCTCTTGGGCACCAGATCGGCCACGCCTTGCATCGCCAGCAATCGGCCTGCGGTCAGCGTGTGAGGAGGACGCCAGCGCCGTCGAACTGAGATCTCACAGTCCTCGGGCAGGCGGTTGCGCACGTAGATGGTGACCCGCCCCGGTGCCACATCGATCGAGCGAGGACGCACACCATGGCGGGTGACGTCCAGGGTCACTTCGGTGGCTGTGCCTCCCTCGTGGCAGCGAACCGCACAGCCCGAGCGGCTGTTGTCGATGTCGATCAGGTATCCGCCGGGCAGCACGATCGATGACCAGTGCTTCTGCTCTCGCCCTGGCACGCTGTCGCGAACCAACACGTGGGGAGTGCGACCTGGAGACAGGGCGCAGTCGATCTTGGTGTGCACCTCGCGAAGGCGTGGCACAGGCCGAAAGATGACGTTGACGTTGTCTGCAAAGGTGCCGTCGAAACGGATGTTGCAGCTGGGGCAGTGCACCGACGTGGGCTTGGGATCGAAGGTGTCGCTGGTGCTCTTGCTGACCATGCACGAGGGGCAGAGCAGCTCCCAGCGTAGTTCCAGCAGGCCTTTGGTCACAGCATCCAGGCAGCCAAAGATGCTGTCCTCTTCGGACAGGGCGTGTTTCTCGGCGAGCTCGAGCGGCTGAATGCGCACCAGGGCGTCGTCGGGGGCGCAGGCGACCATGTTGCCCAGCAGCTTGCCGACCTTGGGGGGCTCGATGGCCGAAGCCAGTGCGTTGATCTCAGCGATGATCTTGCCCGGCAGCACCGAGTCGTCCCAGCCGTAGTCGGTGGTCTCGGCAATGTGCTCCAGAGCCATCTTTAGGCCCTGGTCAAAGGCCGGACGCAGGTTCTTTTTGGCGTCGGTCTCGAGGATCGATCGCAGCTGGGATGAGCGGGGGTGCACCCACAGCGTGAAGCGCAGGGCGGTTCCGTCGTCGACCGACTCGAGGCTCATCTCGGTCTCGATCAGCTCAATGGGGCCCTCGTTGTACTGCCGCTCTTGGCGCAGCCAGTTTGGGGCCTCGAACCACAGGCCGATCTCTTCAAAGCGAATGGGCTTGCCAAAGCGCGTCGAGGTGCCGAATCGGTGCACCGTGCCGTCGTCGCGAACATCCTCCTCGAAGACCATGCCGAAGCCGGCCTCGCGAGAGAATCGATCGGTATCGGAAAACACCGCCCACACCCTGTCAAGGGGGGCGTCGATGACGAGATTCCAGTCCAGCTCAATCGGGTTGCGGGCCATCTGCGCAGTCTAGCCGAAGCGTCGCTGCTGCGGTCCTGTTTGCCGATCTAGGGAGTGGGGTAGACGAACACATCCGAGTTGCCGTTTTCGTCGCCGACCACCAAGTTGGGTGCGCTGCTCTCGAGCACGATGTGGTTGCCGTTGCCCGAGATGGCCGATGACCAGGAATCGCCGGTGGCCGCGGTGCCGTCGTGACCCCAGGTCAGCAGCGTGGTGGTGTCGGCCACCGTGTCGCGCAGGTACAGGTTGCGGTACCAGCTGGTGTCGGCACTGACGACGTCCGCATCGTCCGACTGGAAGACCACGAGTCCGCCATCTGCAGAGATGGAGGGGAAGTAGTTGCCGTTCTCGAGGATCTCGGCGCCAGCGTGGTTCAGGTTCGCGATGGTGGTGGTGCCGGCGGCCACGTCGTACACAAAGACATCGGTGTGGGTGGTGGTGACCGTGTCCAGGATGTTGGTCGCCGAGCTGGTGTACATCACCGTGCCGCCATCGGCGGACAGGCCGTAGACCTTGGCGGTGGCGTTCGCGTCGTCCCCGGTCGCGCTGGTGCTGATCTTCGTGGTCGTGCCGGCGCCCATGTCGTGGACATAGGCCATGGTGAAGGCCTCTTCGGCTCGCCGTGACAGTGCGGTGCGGGCAAAGGCGACGGTCGAGCCGTCTTGCGAGATGAACGGGGTGGACGATGAGTCGACGGGGTCGCCGATGCGGGTGACGGCGCCCGTGGCGAGCTCCTTGACGAAGATGTCGCCTCGGTTGTTGCTGTCGTCAGCGACGAGGTTGGTCGCTCTGGACTCGAAGGCCACGAACTTGCCGTCCCCTGAGATCTTGGGAGCGGCGCTGTAGTCGTCGCCCTGGACGCCGTCCGCGTTTGTGCTGACCAACTCGAGCGTGTTGTTCACCATGTCGCGAATGAACACGTCGACGGTCGCGTTGGTGTCGTTGGCCACGATGTTCGACGCCCTTGAGGCAAAGACGATGAACTGGCCGTCGTCCGAGATCGATGCGGTGTCGCTCCAGAAGTCACCGACCTCGCCGGCCAGGCCTTGGCTGATGAAGGTCGTCGTCTGCTCTTGCAGGTCCCTCATGTAGATGTCGGTCCACGTGTTGGTGTCGCCGTCCGCCAAGTTGGTGGCGCTCGACGTAAACACGACGTACCGACCGTTGCCCGAGATGGCCACGGTGGAGGAGTAGCCGTTGCCTGCGGTGCCGTCGGTGTGGACAGAGGCGATCTCGGGGGCCAACAGGCCGCAGTCGGTGGCAGCCTCCCACGCGCCGGTCGCGCACACCATGTCCTGCTCGCCACGGTCGCTCCAGCAGGTGTCCACCATGGTCTCGTCGTCGGTGCACACGTCGGGGTCTTCGCAGGCTGCATCGGCCCAGTCGCCGTCGACACAGGTCTGGGGCACGATGCCTCGGCTGTTGAGCCCGCAGACCGCGCCGTCCTGAGTGTCGCCGTCTCGGCACAGCGGCTCATCGACAGCGGTGTCGACGGTGTCGCTGTCGCCGTTGCAGCCGGTCAGCAGGGCGGCCGAGAGAATGATGAGCGTGCGCATAGAACCTCCAGATCCGCACTGTACTGAAGTCTTGTGGCGGCCACACCCCACGCCGATCTCACACCGTTGCTGCTTCTGGACCATACTGCAGCTGTCGGGGGCACGCCTGCTCTATGCGGCCCGGGAAGTGGAAGGAGACGAGGTCTATACGGTGCTGGTGCCTCGCCATGACATGGACTTTAGGCTGCTGTCCCGCGGGGCCCAGGGCAGTGCGGGCGCACCGGGATCGACGGGCTCTGCGGGTACGGCTGGCGCATCGGGCATGAGTGCAAGCTGCAGCTCATCGGGGGGCAATGGCAGTCCCGGCGGCAGCGGAGGCCAGGGCGGTCGTGGCGGCAACGGCGGACCCGGTGGCGATGGCGGTGACATCACCGTTTCCCTGCTGTGCGACTACTGCGACGCCATGAGGACCGCGGTCACCCACTCGGTGCTGAGCGTGGGCGGCGCGGGCGGTCAGGGCGGTCAGGGCGGAGCCGGTGGCCAGGGCGGGTCTGGCGGCATGGGCGGCTCGGGCACCTCGTGCACGACCACCGACTACAGCACCGGTCGCACAACGACGAGCTACCAGAGTGGCGGCAGCTCGGGAATGAGCGGTTCACAGGGGTCGTCGGGATCTCCCGGTTCTCATGGTGCCCCCGGCAAAGCGGGCGAAGTCACCATCGCGATAAACCCGACACCATAGGCTAGAGTTGCCGCATGCCTGACGCTCACCCGATCCTCGAAGCCAAGTTCGACTACGCCTTCTTCTGCCTCGATCAGAACCAGAGCGGCATGCTGGACAAGGACGACTTCTTGTTGCTGGCCGAGAGGCTTCAAGACCAACAGGGCTGGCCCGCGGACGACGCCCGCTACGTCCGGCTCAAGGCCAGCTTGCTCGACTTCTGGGAGATGCTGCTGATGTGCGTCGACGAAGACGGCAACGGGCAGGTCGATCGCAGCGAGTTCAAGCTGTTCGAGCACCTGATGGCGGCCCAGGTGGTCGAGTTTGGTGGCCAGGCGCCGCCGTGGGCCCTCGAGCTGGTGCTGTCGCTGTTCGCGGCAGTCGATAGCGATGGCGATGGGCTGGTCGAGCTCGATGAATATGGGCAGTTTCTGAGTGTGATGGGATCGACGATGGATCCGTCTGCGGCGTTCTACAAATTGGACCTCGATGGCAGCGGCACCATCGAGATGGACGAGCTCGAGTCGTTGCTGGTCCAGTACTTCACCAGCACCGATGTGAAGGATCCAGGCAACTACCTGCTGACAGGAGGTTGGCCTGCATTAGACTCCTGACCTCATGCAGGCCAGTAGCTCACCTCCGTCACGCCCCGTCGTGCTCGAACTCCTGAAGCACTCGGCGCCATTTCTGGGGTTTGACGCCCAGACCCTGGCTCCGTTGGTCGAGTCGTTGAAGTGGCACTACATGCCGGGCGGCGAAAAGGTGGCCCAGCCCGACGACCCGTGCACCGAGCTGTTCTTTGTGCTGCACGGGCGGCTTCGCGTCTTTGGCGAGCGCTCCGAGGGCCTCGGATTCGAGGTGGTCGAAGAGCTCGGATACGGTGGTGTGCTCGGCGACATCGAGCTGCTAGGCGACGGCCTGCACGATTTCCGCGTCGATGCGGCCCGCGACACCGAAGTGGGCATCATGGACATGGATGTGTTCCTGGCGTTCGCCGACGCCCATCCCATGGCCTGGAAGAACGTCGCCAAGAGCATGCTGCGCCACGTCGCGTTCGAGCGTGGCGAGAACGCCTGGCGCACCAACTCGACAACCATCGCGATCCTGCCAGCAGACCCCGATGCGCCGCTTCACGAGTTCGCCGAGAAGCTTGCCGCCGCGGTGGGCGAGCTCGATTCGGTCGCCTATTTCGAGCCCGAAGATTTCGACGAACAGATCGCCTCGTTCATCAATGAAGACTTGGTGGCGGGCAAGTGGTCCCAGGACGACGTCGCCGAGTGGGACGAGACAGACCGCGCGGTGATGAAGTACCTGGGTGAGCAAGAAGAGAAGAACCGCTTTCTGATCTTCGAGACCGATGCCGAGTTCTCGAACTGGACCCGGCGCTGCATCCGGCAAGCGGACAAGGTGTTTGTCGTCGCCCGATCTGTCTACGATCCCGCGCTGACCCCGGGCGAGCGCCACCTCTTCCACGAGTGGGAGGGCAGCGATCTGGTCAAGACCGAGCTGGTCCTGTTCGAGGCCGACGACGTCGACGTGCCCAGCGGTACTGCCGAGTGGCTGGCCCATCGACCGGCCATTCAGACCGTGCACCACATCAAGCTCGGCGATGAGGGCCACATGGCGCACCTCGCGCGCATCGTCGCGGGCCGCGATGTCGGTCTGGTGCTGGGCGGCGGTGGAGCCCGAGGCAACGCACATGTCGGTGTGCTCAAGGCCCTGCGCGAGGTCGGCGTGCCCATCGACCGCGTCGGCGGCACGAGTGCTGGCGGTGGCATGTCGGCGATGATCGCCAGCGGTCGAGATGTCGAGACCATCAAGAAAGACAGCCACCACGCCTTTGTCGAGATGGCCCCGTTCTCGTCGTTCGACCTGCCCTATGCCTCGCTCATGAACAAAGAGAGCGTCGAGGCGCCCGCCCGCTGGCTCTATGGCGAGCTCGACATCGAAGACCTGTGGCTGCCCTTCTTTTGTGTGTCCTGTGACCTCGCCGAGGCTGAGCGCGTGGTGCACCGCCGCGGACGCGTCTGGAAGGCCATTCGAGCGACGACTGCGCTTCCGGCCGTGCTGCCTCCCGTGTTCCTGCGTGGACAGGTACTCGTCGACGGTGGAGTGGTGGACAACACCCCGATTGCCGAGATGAAGATCGACAACCGTGGCCCGACCATCCTGGTCGATGTGAGCCCTCCCGAGCCCGATATGGTCGGCGACGACATCGTCGACATGCCCAACAATGGCGACGTGCTCCTGTCGATCTTCCACCCGCTGCTTCAGCCACGCCGGGTGCCGAACATCGCATCGATCATCGTGCGCACCATGACGGTCAGTAGCTCCAACGTGCACCCCGAGAAGCTGACCGACCTGTTCATCGCACCGGCCATTGCTGGCTACGGCGTCGTCGAGTTCGAGGCCATGGATGAGCTGGTGGCGCTTGGCTACAACGCGACCATGGTCGCCCTCGAGAAGCGCCATGACGATCCGGCATTCCTGGAGTTGTTCCACATCGAGCCCGGAGTTGTCGAGGCCAGCATGCCGCGCATGGAAGTGCCGGTGTGGCAGACCGAGCAGCGAGTTCGAGCCGGCCAGGTGCGGCGAACATTCTTGCAGGCAGCCATCCTGTTCGTCATCGGCGGCTTTGGCGGGCTGATCGTGCACTCCGCGGTCCTGTCTGAGCTGTACCTGCCCGGTGCGGCGGTCGGCGGCATTGCGCTGGGCATCCTGCCGCTGATTCGCCTGTGGGCCGCTCGCGTCGAACCTCCCGCTCGCGGCGAGGTGCTCTGATGGCCATCAAGCGTCGACTCAGCGTGACCATCCAGCCCCCAGTCGAAGAAGACGAGGCGCCGTGGAAGGTCTATCTGGCCCGGTTTGTCTGGTTGGCCATGCTCGCGGTCGGTATTGCGGGCTTTGTGGGCTCCTTCCCGGGCTGGCTGGCCGAGCTCGATGCCGGGCACCCAGGCTGCGAGATCGAGTTCGAAGACGGCATCGCCACGGTTGAGGCGGCGCACTGGCCTGGGGCTCCATGCGACCAGGCAGACATCATCGGCGCGACCGTGCTCGCCATCGATGGTGTGCACCTGGACGTGGATATGGACCACAGCGTGCTGATGGCACTCGTCGAACAGGAGCCGAGCTCGGTCCACGAGTGGAGCGTCGAGCGCGATGGCGAGGTGCGGCAGGTCTTTTTGGCCTATGAACAGGGTCCACTCGCTCACGCACTCGAGAACCAGGGCGATGCGCGCGCCGATGTGCTGGTCGCCGGAATCGCCGTGCTGGGCGCGTTTGCTCGCACGTTGGTGTTCTCAATCAGCGCCTTCCTGTTGCTTCGGGTGGGCTGGTCCTCGTCGGTGCCTCTGCTGTTCTCGGGATCGTTGCTGGCGTTTGCCCTGGGTATTGGCTTCCAGGGGCGTGTCGAAGCAGACTGGTACCCACTCGTCTATGACCTGTCGGTGTTCGGGGTCATCATCGGCATGGCGACCGCGCTTGCGACGTTGCCAGGCGAGCGCGTGCGTTCCAAGATCGGCCTTGGCATTGCTGTCGTCTGGGTGGCCATGACCGCGCTGGTTCTCGATCCGGTGCTTGTCCCCTGGGAGGCGCCGTCGTGGCGGCTTCAGGGACAGCTTCTGTTCCTCGTCGCTGGCACGATGGTGCTTGCCCACCGCTACCTGTACGAGTGCACGGTGGTCGAGCGCAATCAGCTGCGATGGGTGATCGTCGGCTTCTTGGTCGCTGCGGCGGGCCTGTTCCCGCGTGCGGTGCCCATTCTGTCGCCGAGTGCCGCCGAGTTCCACCTCGACCTCATCTATCCGCTGTCGCTGACGGTCACGCCGCTTGCCCTTGTGAACGCGCTGTACCGCAACGACGAGTCGGACTTGTCCGAGGTGCTTCGCAACACGCTGTTGGTCGGGGTCTTGGTTGGGTTTGCCTGCATCGCAGCGCTCGTCGGAGCCGAGATTGTGCCCGGCGTCCTGCATCTGCTGCACGCCGAGCCGGACGTCGCGTTCCCGGGCTGGACCGAGCCCGTGGCCATCTTTGGTGGGGCCGTTGTGCTGACCGTCTTGCTGGGCCGGCCGCTTGCCAGGGTCACCGACGTGGCGCTGTTCCCAAACCGTGTGACGGCACCCCGGGCGATTGCCGAGGCACGAGAAGCGCTGCAGGATTGCTGGGACCTCGATGAGATCAGCTGGTGCGCGCGCAGCACGCTGAAGTTCGGCTTCGACGCCACAGGGGCTCAGATCCTGCGGTGGGACGACAGGGGCTGGAGGTCACTCGTCGAGAGTCAAGCTGGCGTGGACCTCGATCCACCGCATCGCCTGGCCCTCGAGCGTGGTGAGTCCATCGATGTGTATCTGACAGGCGGCAGTGAGCTGTCGACCATGATCTTGCCCCTGCTCTCACACGGGGGCCTTGTCGGAGCCTTGGTGGCGCCTCCGCCGGCTGGGCATGCCTACACCGAGGCCGACCGCAAGCTGCTGCGTGAAGTGGCGCCGGCATTCGGCGACGCCGTCTGGCGCAATACCCGCACCTAGTCCCCCAAGGAGGGGCGAGCTTCGTCTCGCCCACTAAACGGCGTGCGAGACGAAGCTCGCCCCTGCTTGCCAATGGGCGAGACGAAGCTCGCCGCTGCTTGCCAATCAACAGCCCCCAAGGAGGGGCGAGCTTCGTCTCGCCCACTAAACGGCGTGCGAGACGAAGC
>CAYYHT010000052.1:0-4407 GCA_964471355.1 uncultured Enterobacteriaceae bacterium | reverse complement strand
TCGCCCCTGCTTGCCAATGGGCGAGACGAAGCTCGCCCCTGCTTGCCAATGGGCGAGACGAAGCTCGCCCCTCCTTGTCTATCTACGGCTCTGGAGCCTCTTCGGGCGTCTCAGGAGTCTCTTCGGGCGCCTCTTCTTCATTCCCAATCACGAAGTCGACGCGGCGGTTGTCGGACCGGCCGGCTTCGGTGTTGTTGCTGGAGATGGGCAGGGTGTCGCCAAAGCCCTCGGCGATGAGCCAGTCCGGGTTGATGCCCTTGCTGACCAAGTAGGCCTTGACCGCATCGGAGCGGGCCTGGGACAGGGTCAGGTTCGTGGCCGGATTGCCGACGTTGTCGGTGTGGCCTTCGATCTTGATCGGGAAGATCTCGTAGGCCAGCATGGCGGCGGCGAGCTCGTCGAGGGGCGCGTTGGCGGTGGACTTGAGGGTCGCCGTGCCCGTGTCGAAGTGAATCTCTTCGGTGGCGATCTTGTCCTTGCCGATGGTGATGGCGGTCGCGGGCAGGGCGGCTGCCAGCACGATGGGCTCGCCCGCTGCGACCGTGATCTCTTGCTGCTGCAGCATGTAGCCTTCGGCTTCGACGAAGACCTGGTAGGTGCCCGGACCGACAGACTGCGGCGCGTTGGCGTCGACAGAGTCCTTGGGGGCACAGAAGTCAGGCCCCTCTTTGAAGGTGACCTTGGCGCCGGGAATCGGATTGCCCTCCTCATCGCGGATGTCGAAGCTGACCTCTTCGTCGCGCTTGGGCTCGAGCGAGACCGACAGGGTGCCGGCGGCTTCTCCGGTCTTGGCTCCCGTCGTGGTGACCGACAAGCAGCTGCCATCGGCGGCCGAGACGTCCCACTCCTCTTCGCCGGTGTAGCGAGGGTCGATGAAGCGCGCCCCGCCGACGTGATCGGTGGTCTGGCCAAAGCGGTCTGTGATGGTGAAGCGGGTCGCGTCCAGCTCGTTGCCGTCGGGATCGAGCATGACAAAGGTGACGTGCGGCACGTCGTCCTCGATCTTCTGGTCGGCCTCGACCGCCCCCTCGTCGTCGAACTCGCTCTTGGTCTTGTGGTCCAGGAAGTGGATGGCGGCCCACTCCATCTGCAGGTCGTCACTCGCGAGTGCGGCGTCGATCGCGACCTTGCCCTCTTCGGGGTAGGTGTCGGCCAGGGACAGCATGGCCTTGCGTCGCAAGTAGGGAGCTTCTTCGGTGTTCGAGAAGATCTTCTCGAGCACGACGGCGGTCTCGGGCTCGGGAGGCAGCTCGGCCAGCCCTGTCACCGCGCGGCCACGGCGGCTCGGAGGCACGTCCGGGTCGTTGGCCACTGCCGCTAGGGCCGCCACCAGCTCGTCGCGAGGAGCGAGCTGAGCCAGGTCCTCGGGAGTGGCGTGGTCTTCGTAGGCATTGAGCAGCTCGATGACGAGCTCTTTGGTGCCGGGGGGAGGCCACTTTCCGACCTTGAAGGCGACGCCTGCGCGAAGGCCGAAGTGAGCCGCGGGTGCACCTGCTGGGCCAAAGCGGCTGGCCCAGTCATTGGTCAGCTCGACCCTCAGACGCATGCGGTCCTGCAGGTGGTACTTGGCGCCCAGACTGCCGCGGAAGCCCAGGTCGGCGTCGCTGCCGAGGCTGCCGGCCACGCCGAGGATCGACGGACCAAAGGCGACAAAGGGCTGCAGTGGAGCGCGCGCGTTGCCCAAGCCGGGTCCAGCGGAGACCTGCAGGGCCGTGCCGTACAGCAGCACACCGCCGCCACCTTGGGCGCTGCCGCCGGTGGCCGAGGGCATTGCGAAGGCGTCGAGCTCAACTCCGGCAAAGGGGAGTGGATAGACGCTGCCGCGGCCGCCCAGCACCAAGCTCGGGATGACCGGCCGGTGCAGGTTGTCCTGGGTGTACAGCTCGTGCTGGCTGTTCAGGATTTGGGTGCCTGTGAAGCCCGAGACCTCGGCATCTTGGGCCAGCGCGGGGGCTGCCCAGCCGAGTGCGAGCGTTGTGAGAAGGGGTCGAAGCATCAGTCCGCCGCAGCGCTCCTGCGCAGCAACCAGCTCTGCTCTTCGGACATGGGCTTGCGCTTGCCGTCCTGCTGAAGGGTCCACCACATGACGTTGTCGCTGCCCGCCTTGGTGCACTCGTGGGTATTGCGGACGCCATTTTCGTTGCCGTCTTCGAGGCACTCGGGCGTGTCGCTGAGTGGGTCGTGCTTGCTGCCGTTCTTTTCAGTGGTGTGGAACAGGCCCAGGAAGTGCCCAAGCTCGTGCGACAGAATCATCGAGACGTCTTCGGGGGCGTGCTCGAGGTCGAGTGCACTCACAGCCAGACCCGACTTGCTTGTGCCGGACAGTCCGGCGCTTCCGGGAGGGCCTGCCGACAATCCCAGAATGGTGGCCGAGCCGGCAGACAGGTTGCTGATTTCTTGTACCATGAACACGTTGATGACGCGCTTGCTGGACGGCTTGCCCTGCTTGAGCAGCGCGTTGAACTCGGTCAGGTCGTCGTCGCTGATCTCGAGCACAGTGAACTTGTCGACGTCGCCCTTGAAGTCGACAACGTCCCAGACCAGCTCGACCTTGGCACCAGCGAGCTCCTTTTCGAGGCTCTTGACGAACGCCATAAAGGCCTCGTTCTCGCGAGCATTGGTGGCGTTGATGCCGGGCAGCCCGACCATCACGAACTCCATGCCCAGCTTGGCGATTTCTTCGACCGGATCGGTGCGCAACACCGCTCCACACTCGACCTTGCCGGTGTTGTTCTTGCCGACCCAGTAGTCGATCTTCCACTCGCCGGCGGTCAGCGGATTGCCTGGATGCATGGGCATCACCAGCGCCGACAGGTCGTCGGTGAACTCGGCTCGAATCTCGCCCTCGTCGGGCTTGTCGCCGTCGTAGACCATGCGCCCGTCGGGTGCGGTGACCTTCCACGGTGCGGCCAGAGCGCTGCCGAAGCCTCCACAGTGGACCACCACGCTCGTGGCGTCCTCGGGCACCTTCAGCAGCAGCTCGCCCGAGTAGCCGCCGGTGTCCTTGACGTCGTGGGTACCCAGGTCGAGGTAGGTCAGCTCTTTGTCCGACGGCCAGTTCGGACCCGCAAAGCCGTTTCCCTGCATGCAGGTCGCGGTCATCAGGGCTGTGCATGCCAGCGGCATCAGCAGCTTGAGCGGATGCGCCTTCATGTACGCCTCCTGCGGATGGCCAGCAGCCCGAGCAGCATGGGCCAGCCGAACACGGGGCTGCCCGATGCATCGCAGTGACAGGCCGCGCCTTCGGGGAAGTAGCGAATGCCGGTGTCGGTGTCCTCGGGCACACCGGCCTCGACGACGATCAAGACCGTAGCCTCGGCAGTGTCGGTGCCGTCGCTGACCTCGTACCTGAAGCTGTCCAGACCGCTCGCCTCCACAGGCGCAGTGTAGGTGAAGCTGCCGTCCGCTTGTACCTCGACAGAACCCATTGTTGGCTCAGTGACCAGCAGTGCGGTCAGTGCGTCGCCATCGATGTCGATGTCGTTCGCCAGAAGTCCTGATTGAGCGTCGATTTCAAGGGAAATCGCACCCACGGCATCGTAGGGGCCATCGTCGATGGCGACCGGCACATCCTGTGTGTTCGATACGGCAATGCGCACGCGGCCGACGGCGCTGTCGTCGACATCGCGTGCGGTGTACTCGAACACATCGACGCCGCGGAAGTTCGGATCGGGCATGTAGGTGAAGCTTCCGTCCGGCTGCAGTTCAACGAGGCCGTGGGCGGCGCCGATCTTCAGGTCGGCGGCGTCCACATTCAGGTCATTGGCCAGCAATCCCACGTCGATGGCGACCGCCAGCTCGGTCTCTTCGGTCGCGGCATAGGGACCGTCGTCGACCGCCACAGGGATGGGGTCCAGGTCGTTGCACACCCCGTCGCTGTCGGCGTCTCCGGACAGGTCGTCGCCATCGCAGGAGTCGTCGCTGTCGCAGATGGTGTCGGCGTCGGTGTCTCCCGAAGCGTCGTCGCCCACACAGACGTCGATGTCGTTGCACACCCCGTCGGTGTCGGTGTCGCCGAATGCGTCGTTGCCAGCGCACACATCGGAGTCGTCGCACACGCCGTCGGTGTCGGTGTCGCCGCTGCCGTCATTGCCAGCGCACACGTCGTCGCTGTTGCAGATGCCGTCGGCGTCGGTGTCTCCAGAGCGGTCTTGGCCGACGCACACGTCGGAGTCGTCGCACACGCCGTCGGTGTCGGTGTCGCCGCTGGAGTCGTCGCCTTCGCAGATGTCCAGGTCATTGCAGACGGCGTCGGCGTCGACATCGCCCAGCAGGTCGTTGCCGGCGCAGACGTCGACATCGTCACAGAACGCATCACCGTCGGTGTCGCCGGTCAGGTCGTCTCCCCAGCAGACGTCGACATCGTCGGGAACACCGTCGCCGTCGGCATCGGGGCTGCTTCCGCCG
>CAYYHT010000051.1:0-19140 GCA_964471355.1 uncultured Enterobacteriaceae bacterium | reverse complement strand
ATGATGATGATGACGATGATGATGATGATGATGATGATGATGATGATGACGATGACGATGACCGATCCGGCAAGAAGCGCTACATCGCCATGGGTCCAGGCACCTTCGCCACGAACGTAGCCATCACCGAAGTTACAGCTACCGGCTCCCTCATCATCGAGGGTTGCAGCCAAAGCGAGACCGTCCTCCTGGCATCAGCGGCCGCGCCGGTCCTGGACGTGTCGGCAGCCGAAGTCACCGTGCGCTCCCTGGCGCTCGAAGGTGGCATCGAGACCATCCGCGTGCGAAACGGCGGCGACTTCACCGGCGAGAGCCTCCTGGTGTCCAAGAGCTACCGGGCGGGTGTGGCCGTTGAGTCGACAAGCACAGCGGACCTGGCGAACGTGACCATAATGGACATGAAAGCCGACTTTGATGGCCTGGGACGCGGCATCAGCGTTCAGGGCAATAGTGGCGTCTCGCTCACCGATGTCTCCATCAAGGGAGCCAACCAAGCCGGCGTATTTGTGGACGGCTCGGACCTGGTCGCCACCCGACTGACGGTTTCCGACACCAAGATCCTAGGCAGCACCGGGCTGGGACGCGGCGTTCACGCCCAGAATGGCGCTGGTTTGGTCGTCGTGGACTCCGTCTTCCAGAACAACCAGAACAGCGCGATCTTCGCAATGGACGTCGCAAGCATGGCGGTCGACGGGATTCTGATCGACATCACTGGTGCCGGCTTCAGAGACGGCATCTTGATCGACATCACCGGCGCCGGCATCACCGGCCGCAATCCCGCCGACGGCATCTTGATCGACATCACAGGAGCCGGAGTCATGGCTGGCGATGGCATTGTCGTGGCCAACCGCGCCGGGGTCGGCGGCACGGCCACCCTGACCAACAACACCATCATCAACTCCGACCGCGCAGGCGTCGTGCTTGACGGTGTGGCCGCGACCATCAGCAACAACACCACCATCGACAACGGCCTGCAGGTCGGCGACACCTCGGTGTTCCAGCAGGGTGCGGCCGTGGTGAGCGGCACGGACGTGGCGATTCCAGCCAGCCCCGCGCTGCCGCTGAACACCCGCACACTCAACAAGCTCTAGCCCCGCCGCAGCCAAGCCTTGGGCGCTACGACGTCCGGCGCAGCACGCCGTCCACGCCCTGCAGGTAGCTGCGGCCAAACATGACGACGTGGGCGAGCAGGTAGTACAGCTGGTAGCAGTCGAGTGATGCACGCACCGCCTCGGACAGCGGCAGCCTCTGTTCATAGGCGTGCCAGAACTCCGCGCTGAAGCCACCGAACAGCTGCATCATGGCCAGATCCACCGCGCGCTCTCCATTCCACACAGAGGGATCGATCAGCGCCGCGCCCTCGGCGCTCATGTGCACATTCCCGCTCCACAGATCCCCGTGCAGCAGCACCGCCCCTTCAACGGGAAGCTCGACACGCGCCAGCATGGCCTCGATGGCCGAAGCTCGCGGACCAAGCAAGGGCGCGCACTGTCGAACCAGCGGCAGGATCCGGTGCGTCGACCAGTACTCCGTCCAATCAGTACTGGTACCAGACGGCAGCCGACACGTGCCCAGGAACACGTCCTCTGGCCAGCCATAGAGCGGTGATCGGGTTGTGTGCAGCCGCACGAGCTGATCGGCGAGACCGGGCCAGTCCGGCGGACCCGGAGCCATGTACTGCATGGTGATCTGAGTCGGGGCGACCTCATGCACCTGTGGCACACGCATGCCCGCGGCAGCCAAGGCCCGCAGTCCCCCGGCCTCGGCCGCAAAGAAGTCCGGTGGCGCAGACGGGTGCCGCTTGAGCACCAGGTCACCGTCACGCCACACCTGGGCCACGTCCCCACCGGACAAGCGGATCACTACTGGATCCGATCCAACCAGATGCGCAGGGACTCATCGAGCAAGTCGTAGACGTGGTCGAAGCCGCCGGGGCCGCCATAGTAGGGGTCGGGCACCTCTTCGCCGGTGGTCGGTTCGAGGCATAGGCGCACCTTGGCATCGCTGCCGTCGACCCCAAACAGCCGCTGGGCACCGGACAGGTTGCTCTGGTCCATGCACAAGATCAGATCGAACTGGTCATAGTCACCGCGCTGCAGCTGGCGGGCTCGGTGGTTCAGAGCAATGCCGTGCTTCTGCAGAACGGCCATGGTGCGCCGATCTGGGCGCTCGCCGGCGTGGTAGGCCGCTGTGCCGCAGGAATCGACCTCGATGTTCTTGGCCAGTCCTCGCTTGCTGACCAGGTCGGCAAATACGCCGTGGGCCATGGGGCTGCGGCAGATGTTGCCCAGACAGACCATCAGCACGCGCTTCATGGGGTCTCCTCACCCGGCTTCTTTTTCTTCTTCAGCCGCCATCCACCGCGCTTGAGACGGCGCGCGACCTGCGTGTACTGGCGTTCTTTGTACAGGTGGTGGGCGTTGTCGCCCTCTTCGTTCTGGCGCACCGTGGCCTCGTCGACCAGCTGGAACTCGATCATCAGAAAGACGACCCGTCCCAGCTCGAAGCCAAAGGTGCCCGGCAGGCTCTCGGGCAGCTTGACCGGGAAGTCCGCGATGAAGTTGATCATGCGGTAGGTGTCGCCCGAGAACTCGTTCTTGCCCGTCGTAAAGCGCAGCTCGTCTGGCAGCGTTTGAATGCGGCCCTGGGACTCGGCGGGCAGCTCTGCCTCGAGTGCCGACGGATCGAACAGGTTGTTGTGGCTCTGTTCGGGAATGACAAAGTTGAAGGGGAAGAAGTTGCGCACCATGTACGTGAGCACGGCGAGCAGGTCCTCGTTGCGCTCGACCACGATGCGGAATCGAAGCTTGTCGAACACGGTGGCCGCCAGGCTCTCTTTCTTGGCCAGCAGCTTTGTGATGATGCTGCTGCGGGACTTTCGACTGCCATAGAACGAGACCACCGGCAGTCCAGCCTCGCGCATGCTGCGCCCCATCTTCAAGATGCGCGCCTCGGCGAGGTCGAACAGCTCGGCTTCCGAGATCGGGGACTTGAACTTGAGGTCAGCGCTCTCCATGTGGTGGATGACATGCATGAGCTTGAGGGCGGCGCAGGCCAGGATTTGGCGCCGCCTGAAGCCGCCCCACTGGCCGGCCTGCATGAAGACTTCGCGCACATCTGTCGGATGGCGCATGCCCTGTGGAAAGCGCAGCTTGAGCTGCTCTTCGAGGTAGCTGACGGCCTCGTTGTAGACGTAGCGAAGGCGCTCGCGGTCCGTCGGATCCGACATGTCGAGCAGCATGGTCGACAAGAAGCGGTCCACGGACTCGAGGTCGGCGAACTCGATGCGCTGCCAGTCCACCACTGACGCGCCGGACAGCACTAAGCGAATCGCTTCTACGTCGCCCAGAGTCAGCTCGAGCCGCCGGTACTCGGCTTGGCTGCTGGTATCGAGCTCGAGGATGTCTCGGCGCATGGGCTCCTTGATGTCGAAACGACGGTTAACCCGTGCCCCAATGAGTCGGAAGCACAAGGGCGGGCGAACACCCCCTCGCAAAATCGACAGCAAGCCTGGCCGCGTCGTCGAGACCGTCGGCCGCCGGGTGCGCGTGCGTGACGCCGAGGGCGAGCGAGTGTGCTTCCTGTCCGGCCAGCGCGCGGTCATCGGAGACGAGGTCCGCTGGGTCGAGGCCCCCGGTGAAGGCGGAAAGCTGGTCGCAGTCGACGAGCGCAGAACCGCACTGCGACGCACGGATCTGCGCGGAAAGGAACAGGTGCTGGCAGCGAACCTGGCCGGCTTGGTGGTCGTGCAGAGCGTGCAGTCCCCCGCGTTTCGACCGTCACTGCTCGATCGCTACTTGGTGGCCGCAAACGCCGAGCAGCTCGAGCTCGTCATCGTCGTCAACAAGGTTGATCTGGGCGTGCCCGACGAGGTCAGGGAGCACCTGGACATCCGCGTGGGTCACGGCGCCCGTGTGATCAGCACCTCGGCGGCCAAGGGTGATGGTCTGGACGAGCTGACCGAGCTGCTGGCATCGGGCACCGAGCGCGGACCATGGGCCTTCGTCGGTGGATCCGGCGTCGGAAAGACCTCGCTCATCGCGCGGCTGTTGCCCGATCAAGACGTCGGCGCCATCGGCGATGTGAGCGAGTACTGGGGCACCGGGCGTCACACCACGACGGGCTCCATTCTGCTGGCGCTGCCCACAGGCGGCGAGATCGCCGACAGTCCGGGCATCCGCAACTTCACACCGGTCGGATTGACCCCCGAGACCGCCCGCGACCACTTTCCCGGAATCGCCGGCCTGCGCTGCCACTACCGCGACTGCATGCACCGCGACGGTGAAGACGGCTGCGAGGTCGACGGACAGGTCGAGGCCGTGCTGCTCGCCAGCTACAGGCGACTGCTCGAAGACCTGGTCCGCATTCGCGAGTTCAAGCGCAAATAGGCTACTCGCCTAGATCGGCTGGTATTCCATCGAAGTCAACGTGCCCATTTTCGACGCCGAGATCGCCCGACTCTGAAGTTCCCCTATCGCCTGACACTTGATGGGCGATGCTCACGGCCGTGACCTCGACGGTGCCATCTCCACCTAGAAATACCTGAGCAACAGCAACCGGCCGAATGCTCTGCCGCGTCTCGATGCGAATGGCGTCGGCAAGTGGGTCCGCAAAGGTCGCCTCCGAGAACTCGCGGCTCTCGTCGTCCCAGTATCCAAGGGTGATGTCGGTGCTGTCGAGACCCACACTCTCACCGAAGATGCCGTTGACGGCGGACATGCGCACGGCTTCTTCGACCGCATAGGCCGGACCATCCACGCTGCCATCAAGCTGCAGAACTGCGGAGTGGGCGGCTGCATCGATGACGAACTGAAGCTGGGCCTTGGTGTTGCGCATGTGTCCCAGATCGATGGTCAGCGCCGTCGAGCCCATCAATACGGGCAGCAACAGGGCCGTTTGCGTGGCGGTGGAACCTCGCCGGATGCTTCGCTGAAACACGTGTGTCCTCTCACCCATCGACAGGTGCAGGCTCCATGCCAGCGGGACCACACGGTCAAATGCCGCGAATCAATGAACTCAATGTGACATCAGGTGTGACATCTGTGCCGTTCGCCGGCACGGCATGTCACATCAGCGGTAGATGGCCGGATTGATCTGGTGCTGCTTGATCCAGCGATAAAACTGGCGTCGAGATCGCCCGCTGGCCTTCGCCGCCGCCTTGACCACCCCACGGTGCGCGCGCAGCAACGAGATGATTGCACTGCGAGTGGGCGCAAATGTGCCGGGCAACGTGCTTCGTTCCGCGACGGGAACCAGGTCCTCGGCGTCGATCGTGACCAGGCGACTCTGAATCAGCTCAAGCTCGAGCCGCTGTTGGCCCTTGCCACGCACATTCAGCTCCGTGCCAATCGACAGCAACTGCCGCACATTGAGCGGCCAGTCATAGACCAGCAATGCCTCGGCCAGATGCGGAGACAGCGAAGGCAGCTCACGGTCCAATACCTGACGCAGCAGAAGCAACACGTCTTCGCGGCGCTGCCTGAGTGGCGGGACTGCGACCTCAATCTCGGCGAGCCGAGCGTAGAGATCCCGGCGGAATTGCCCCGAGGCCACTGCCTTGAGCACGTCGATATTCGTCGCCGAAATGAGGCGTACATCGCACCGAATGGGGGTGCTGCCGCCGACGGGCACCACCTCGTGGGTCTCGGCGGCATGCAGTAGCTTGGCCTGAAGCTGGGCAGGCAGCTCTCCGATTTCATCGATGAACAGGGTGCCGCCGTCGGCCTGCTTGAAGTGACCGACGTGGTCCCGGTTGGCTCCGGTAAAGCTGCCCTTCTTGTGTCCAAAGAAGGCACTCTCGGCCAAACCGGCGGGCACGGCTCCGCAGTTCACCGCGATGAACGGCCCTGGGCGCCCACTCTGATCGTGCAGAGCACCCGCCACCACGCCTTTGCCAGCGCCCGTCTCGCCGGTGATGAATACCGACGCGCTGCTGCGCCCCAGCATGGCCACCGTGTTCCTTAGATCGCGCATGACGGGCGCGAAGCCAACAAGCTGCGGGATGTGCGAGTCATGCAGATCGAGCTCTTCGATGCCCACATGCAGGCAAGTGTCACCGATGCGAATGATGTCGCCGGGCGCGATTCGGCGCCGAGTGACGGGCTGGCCGTTGACCTTGGTCCCGTTGCGGCTGTCTTCGTCTCGCACGTACAGGCCCGAGAGCGTCACCTCAATCGTCGCGTGGTGGCGTGACATGCGCAGGTCGTCGGCGAAACGGATGCCACCTGACGGCGGCTCTCGTCCAATGCCTGTCTCGCCAGCCAACAACAGCAGTGGCTCGCCGTTGATGATCTCGCCGCCCGAGAACAACGTGCGCACGGCAGGCATGCGCTCCGCCGGCTGCGTGCGGCCAACAATGCTGTCCTCAAGGGTTTCTCGACTCACCATGCCTCCTCTATCGGCAGGAGACACGGCAATGTAAAGCGCTCCTACCTAGCGCTTCCCATCGAGTCGGGGGTCCCTCGGGCCCGCGACACTCTGAATTTCTACACCATGCTGCTTGAGGTAGCCCATACCATTTTCGCCGGCGTAGCCCCCATCGACAACCAGAACCCGCGCGATCCCGGCATGGTGAATCATCTTTGCGCACATCATGCAGGGCTCGCCGGTGACGATCAGCCAGGCGCCATGGCAGGCGACTCCATTTGCCGCGGCGTTGCAAATGACGTTCATCTCGGCGTGATGGCAGCCGACCTCCATGCGCGTGCCAGAGGTCACATTCTGGCTGTCACGCAGGCAGACCTCTCCGCCGCAAAGACGACCGCCGCCGCGAGGGCCACCATTGTAGCCGTCCATCAAGATCACATTGCGTTGCGGGTGCAGCAGCAGTGCGCCGAACTTTCGACGCGGGCAGTTGCTGGCGTTTGCCAGGGCAAGGCACTGCTCAATGCGAATGCGGATGTGTTTGTCTTTCAAGTCAACCCCACAAGGACCGGCGGCAAGGCCGCCTCCGGGGCTATACAATCCCCCCATGCGCCCCGCAAAGACGATCGCCTTTCTGCTTGTGCTCGCCGGCTGTCCCCCCGCAGACACCGGTGAGACCGACACCGATCCGGTCGAGACGGACACCGACACCGATACCGACACGGACACAGACACCGATGTCGCCGACTGCGACAACGACGACTGCGCCCGCTGCAGTGAGGCGGGATTCTATGGGGTGACAGCCAACCTGACTGTGCCGTCGGACATCCAATCGGCACTTCGCGCCGAGATGACACAGCTGACGACATGCACCTACAGCGTCACCACGACCCATATGTTCCTGCAGCTCGACAACGTCGATACGCAGGTGGAGTGCATCTACACGGGACGATTCACGACAGTCATCGACAGCAAGCCCGATCACGAAACCGACATGAACACCGAGCACACCTGGCCGCAGAGCCTTGGGGCTTCCGAGATTCCCGCCAAGTGCGACCTGCACCACCTGCGACCGTCTGACGTCGACGCAAACCAGCAGCGGGCCAGTCATCCATACGGGCTGGTGACGGGGTCGGTGCAGTGGTCAGAAGGCGGCTCGCGACTCGGCTTCAACGGCGGCGATCTGGTGTTCGAACCCCGGGCGACCGTTCGCGGCGACATCGCAAGAGGCATGCTCTATTTCAGCCTGCAGTATGACTTCCCACTGTCGGGTGACGAGCTCGAGCTCTACCAACAGTGGCATGCCGACGACCCGGTCACCGACGCCGAGTTCGACCGGACAATGAGCATCAAAGACTACCAGCGCCACGCCAATCCTTTCGTCGCCTGCCCCGATCTGGCCACCCGCGCTTGGTAGTCCTGATCGCCGCCACGCTGCTGGCGTCCGCGGGTACGGTGGTGACGTCAATCGCTGGAGGCGCCGAGACCGCAGTCGACCAGCCATGGACCGGCATCGACGTGGCGCTCTGGCCGACCAAAGAGAACGGAACAGAGATGATCGGACGGCTGCAGGGAGGCTGGGGCTGGAATGGAGGCCCTCTCGTCAACCTGCAAGTCGGCGTGCTGACCCGCCTGCCCGAGGACGAGGCCATTCTGCGCGGCGGGGTGGTTGCCAAGTTGACCTTCGACGGCGACAAAAAGCACTTCCCCATTGACCTGACCGACGGCGATTTCCGCTACGGCCTACTGCCCGCCGTCCTGACCCATGTGGAGTTCGACTGGGGCGGTGAGAGTCCACACGCAGTCGGCTTCCAAGCCGGCTGGGGACCGAGGCCCAGCAATCATCGCTGCGCCATTGAGACCCCCGAGACCGAGTGCTTGGTCTGGACCGGCGGTTTTCACGGCGGATTTTTCGCGCGAAAGCAGATGAAGAGCGGATTCGCCGCCGAAATCTATTTTGGTACCAGCAACCACCTGACCATTGGCAAGGCCTGGTAGCTGTACCATATGGCTCGGAGGTGCCCGGGAATGAGTCGGACGCGTTGGCTAGTGGGCTTGGGGGCCCTCGGAACCAGCACGACCGCCCTGGCCGCTTTTGTGGCTGGTGTCACCGCTGTATGCGGCACGGTCCTGTGGTTGCAGACCGAATCGGCCATGCAGAACGTCTTGCTGCCCCTGGCGAGCGACCACTTCAAGCTCGACATCACCGCATCTTCGGGACGGGCGGACTGGCGCGGCCGAGTCCAGCTCACCCACCCTCGGGTTGCCAGCCCTGACGGCTGGGTCTTTACCGCAAATCTTGTCGAGGCCGACCTGTTCCTCACCACCCTGGCCACCCGCGACCCCAAGGTGGATCGAGTCGGCTTCGAAGAGCCGCGACTCGAGTTCCGCGACTACGACTTCTGGGATCAAGACACGAGTGAGGATAAATCCAAGCTGCGCTGGCATCTCGAAAAGGACGTCACCGTCAGCAACGCCACCGTCGAGTTTTGGGAGCATGGCCGACTCGGGTGGAGCGTCGATGGCGCCGACCTGAGCATCGACCGCTTTCAGCCCGACAGCGTGCGCAAGATCACCGTGGCGGCTCCCGAATTCAAGATCGCCCCCGGTGACCGCGAGGCGGCACATGACGGTCGTGTTCTGGGCGAGATCTCGTTCCAGGGGAGCCGGCAGGAACACTTCACCTGGAAGGCCAGTGGCGGCGCCGAAGTGTGGCCGGTTGTTGACCAAGACGACCGCGTGCAGTTCGATGCGAAGGGCTACGGTTGCGCGCGTACCCAGACAGTGCCTGGCCCCGCCCAGTGCAAGACCGGGTGCAGCGGCCCGCACGCCGAAGCGTGCACGGCAGCGTGCGACAAGCTGTGCCCAGAGCCCGAGCAGCTGACTGGAAGCTTGGTGGCGTACCGAAAGGGCGAGCAGCAAGGGAAGATCTCAGGGCAGCTGCACCGGCCAGGGGACAAGGAAGTCGCCGGCGACTTGATTCTGCAAGAGCTTGGACCCGCGTTCCTCAATCCACTGCTCGCGACCCTCGCGGCCGTCAAGATGAACCGCGGCCTGGTGAACGGCTCGGTAAAGCTCGGACCGGACGAGGCCAATCCCCGTCACACGGCCTTCGAGTCGACCATCGAGGGAGAAGGCGTCGTCCTGCGCGCCCTCGGCATTCGGGACCCCACGCCGCCGCTGCGCCTGTCTTCCTCACAGACCGGCACTTGGGCGCCAGATGGCAATCCCGAGACCGGACCGTTCACGGGCCTGTTCACCCTGGCCACCACCAAAGTGGACGTCAATCAGGGTCGACGGCGGGTCGCCAAGATCGCTCTCGAACGCAAGCTCGAGCTGTACCTGGGCGAGGCAAAGAAGCAGAAGAAGAGCCCGGACGCGCGGCTGGTGGGCTCCATCACCGCGCTCCCTGCCAGCCAGTTGCGACCCTGGACGGCGCTGTTTGGCATCCCCGGCATGGACTACGTCGATCGAGGCCTGTTTACGGGCAACGCGAGCCTGTTGGTTCGAAACGGAGGCAAGAAGCTCGACGTCGACGTCACGCTGGACGTTCAGGACCTGCACCTGTGGGAGGAAGGCGAATCGGTCGGCCCCTTTGCAGTACACAGCGTGGCCGCGGCCGAAGTGGCGGAACTGCACGCCATCACACTGACGTCTTCCAAGACCAGCATGTCCGCCCGAGGCCGTCGAGTGGCCGGGCTGGACGCCCACGGCACCGCCGACACCAACGGCTCAACCAACCTGGTGCTGGACGTAAACGCGTCGGATGCCGTGGCCGTCGGGCGGGCGCTTCGATTGGTGCCAGAGCACGTGAAGCACAGCACGGCGGGGGCACTCGACGCTGAGCTCGCACTCACCTCCGACGTCGACGACGCGCCCTTCCTCCTCCAAGGCTCCGCTTCAATCGGCGACGGAGGCATCATCGGAATCGACGGCTCATGGCCTCGGGTTGCCGGCGAGGGTCGGGTCGAGCTGGGCTTGGCCAACGTCAATCTCGCGCCGTGGCTCTATGCATGGGAGTGGGTGGCATGGCCAGGGCTCCGGAGCGCCCCCGCAAATGGCAGCCTGATCATCACTCGAACCGACCAGCGCATTCACCTCACAGGAAAGCAGCGCATCGGTCCGCTCAAGCTGCCGGCTTCGGACACCAAGCTCGAGGCCGTCACCCTCGATCTGCGCCCGGCCTTTGATCTGCGCGGGGACCTGCTGACGGGGGACATCGAGATCACGGGCAGTCGCGACGGCGTGACCCGCGAGAAGGTGAGCATCGAAGAATTCACCACCGACCTGTCCAAAGACCCGAGCTTTATGGAGGGCAAAGGCAGCTTCTCGAACGTCAACTTCGACATCTATAGCAATACTCTGTTGGGCCTCGACGAATCGGACCAGGCCACCGAGCTCGCGGACCTGATGACCACCAAGATGCCGGTGGACTTCAACATCACCATGCAGCTCGAGAACGTGGCGGTGTGGGGAATGGACTTCGCCTCGGGCAGCATCATGATGCGGTCCTACGCCGGCAATCTGTTGGTCAACCTGTACCCCTCCAAGTTCTCGGGTGGGGACATCAAGGGCTTCTTGGACTTCCGCCCGGCGGGCAAGGACCTGGGTGTGGAGTACGAGCTCAAGGGCAAGAAGGTCGACGTCGGTAAGCTGCTTGCGGTGCTGGACCCAGAGCGTGAGCCCGCGCTCAGCGGCTTTGGGAACCTCACGGTCACCGGCAAAGGCTACGGCAAGGGGCAGCGGCTGGTCGACAGCCTGACGGGCAAGGTGCACTTCGAGCTCGGCAGTGGCGAGCTGCTGTCAGCGGGCTTGCTGGCCTCAATGGTCGAGACCACGACACTGGGCTTTCTGGACGTGGCCCACTTCGAGCTCATGGAGGGCGAGGTGCTGATCGGCAAAGGCGAGGCCCGCATTGATCACATCGTCATGCAGAACCACCGCACAAAGTTCACCGCCGCAGGAGCCATCGCGCTCGATTCCGACTGGACCCAGAACGTGCAGGTCCAGCCGTGGGTCAACGGCAGCATTGCCGCCGGCATGGCCCACATCGTCGGCAATTCGGCGTTGGTGGGCGACGACGGCTTCACGCGACTGCCCATGAGCATCGTCGTCACCGGGCCCTCAGACAAGCTCGACTACGCCATCAGCCGACGGGCCGGCGCCGAGGAACAGACGGGCATCATGAAGGTCGGCGGAGACCTGGTGAAGGGCGTCTTCGGCCTCAAGAAGAAGGACTGATCAGGGAAAGAGCAAGGACTCGGCCCAGTCGTCATCCTCCGACTCAAACACCCGTCGCTCGTGCAAGCGGTCTTGGCGCCCTTGCCAGAACTCGAAGCGGGTCGGCGTGACGACGTAGCCGCCCCAGTGAGGCGGGCGGGGCACATCGACCCCCTCGAAGCGCGCAGTGACCTCGGCCAGACGGTCGCGAAGCGTGCCGGGGGCATCGAGGTCGCGGCTCTGGTCGCTGGCCCAGGCTCCGAGCTGCGAGCCCCGAGGCCGGGAGCGGTGGTACGCGTCAGACACAGCGGCCGCAGCACGCACCGCAACCCCCTCGACGATGACCTGTCGCTCGCCAGTCTTCCAGTGCAGCACCAGCGCGACATGGCCACTGATGCCCAGCTCAACGCCCTTTCGGCTCTCGTAGTTGGTGAAGAAGACGATGCCCGCCGGGCCGAAGTCCTTCATGAGCACCGTGCGGATGGACGGCCTGCCTTGGCCGTCAACCGTGGCCAGCTGCATGGCATCGGGTACCCGAGGCTCGCTCTGTTCGGCCTGTGCGTACCACTCGGCCAGCAGGCCCCAGGGCCCGCTCAAACGCGAAGCTCCCCACCGCCGGACAGGCGATCACGCCACGGAGCCAGGGCTTCAGCCACTTCGCCGTCGAGGTAGGCCAGCGTCTGCTGGGGCGCTCGGCCGACAAAGGTCGACGGGTCGAGCAGCTCGTCGAGCCGCCCATGAATGGCGGAAAAGAACTGGTCACCGCGAATGCGCTCGAGCAGGTCGTTGTCGCCCCCCCGCTGCTTGACGACGGACGATGCGGCCTGGCTGTGCACGCGAATCACCTCGTGCACCTCTTGGCGGTCGGCGTCGGCCAGCACCATCGCCATGATGATGTTTTCGGTGGCCATGAAAGGCAGCTCGGACGCGACCCTGCGCGCGATGACGGCCGGATAGACGACCAGACCGCCGGTGACGCTCATCAGGGTCTCGAGCACGCCGTCGGCAGTCAGAAATGACTCCCACAGGGCAATGCGTCGATTGGCCGAGTCGTCCAACGTGCGCTCCATCCACTGGACGGCTGCGGTGTTGGCTGTGTTGGCGGGTAGCGTGATGAGGTGCCGCGCCAGGGCGCACACGCGCTCCGACCGCATGGGGTTGCGCTTGTAGGCCATGGCGCTCGAGCCGATCTGGTGCTTGCCAAACGGCTCCTCGACCTCTTTGAGGTTGGCCAACAAGCGCACGTCTGTGGCCAGCTTGTGAGCGGTGGCGCCAAAGGAGCCCAGCGCCGAGACGACCTCGTGGTCGAGCTTGCGAGGGTAGGTCTGCCCGGTGACGCCAAAGCTGGCGGGAAAATCAAAGGCGGCCGCCACCAGACGATCGAGCTGCTCGACCTTGTCGTGGTCGCCGTCAAAGAGCGCGAGGAAGCTGGCCTGGGTACCGGTTGTGCCCTTGACCCCTCGGAACTTGAGCCCGTTGCGCAGCCGGGTCAGGTTGGCCAGGTCGATGCACAGCTCTTGAATCCACAGGGTCGCGCGCTTGCCAACAGTGGTCAGCTGCGCGGGCTGGTAGTGGGTGAACCCGAGCGTGGGCAATGCCGCGTGGGTCCTTGCGAAGTCCGACAACCGCGAGACGACCGTCGCCAGCTTGGGAAGCAGGATGTCGAGGGCATCGCGCATGACGATGAGGTCGGTGTTGTCGCCCACAAAGCAGCTGGTCGCCCCCAGGTGGATGATCGGCCGGGCGGTAGGCGCCATGTCGCCAAGGGCGTGGACATGGGCCATCACGTCATGGCGGAGCTTCTTTTCGTAGGCGGCGGTCGCCTTGTAGTCGATGGCTGCATCGACACCGTGCCGCAGCTCGGACAGCTGTTCGTCGCTGATCTGCAGACCCAGCTGTTGCTCGCACTCAGCCAGCGCGAGCCACAGGCGGCGCCAGGTGCGGAACTTGGTGTCATCGGACAAGAGGGAGGCCATCGCCGGACTCGCGTAGCGGGCGACAAGTGGGCTCTGGTAGCGGCTGCGATTGGACATGCGCGCGCACTAACACCGTGCCGGCGCGGGCTGAAGCGTCCGCTACAATTCGCTGTAGCCGCGGCCATCCCAGAAGTAACGAGTCACCGCCACGGGCGTGCTGTACGACCTGTACAGCGCACCGGCTTGGGTCTGGCAGCTCATCGTCGAGACGATCGCAGTCTTGGGGACCCCGCCGACCAAGGTGACGTTGCCAACGCGGCAGGCCGAGGCGTCTTGGTAGCCCACGGGCACCGTGCCCCGGTACACCAGCACGTGGTTCTGAAGATCGAACCAAGAAGCATGGGTGCGCGCTCCGATCAGCTCCTCGCCCTGCCACACGCTCGATGTGTGGGTGACCTGCAGGGTCTGATGCACGCCGCTGATGAGGTGCACGGGCTCGACTCGGGTGAGCGCCGTCTTGCTGGTCTCGCCCTTTTCGGTGGCCCAGGACAGAGCCCCCGCGGCGGCTCCCTGCTGCACACGACAGGTGGTGCTGCTGTCGATGGCTTCGAAGAGCTGGACCACCGAGAACTGGTAGCCGCCGTCTTCGCGATCGCTGCACTGCCGCCAGACGGCCTTGACGATGGTTTCCTTGCCGGAGTTGCCACCGAGATCCGCGGCGTGCAGCGTGATCGTATCGATGGCAGGAGCAGGACAGGCAGAGTCGACAGACGCCGGTGCATCAAGCTCGAGCAGATCGTAGATTCGTCGCCGCTCGCCGGGCTCTTTTTCGTCCAGGAATTCGCGGTACCAACGCCTCAAGTCGAGGGTCACTACCCGTTGGGGCGGACAATCGGCGGCTTGTGCAGACGCCACCAACCAGAACAGGACGCTCATCATGAAGGCCGGTTAGCCCGACGGTCATGTCTGCGCCCATTTTCGCTTTGTTCGCCAAGCCTCCGATCCCCGGTCGCAGCAAGAGCCGATTGGGCGCCGACATCGGCCCGGACGAATCCGCACGGCTGGCTCGGGCATTCCTCCTGGACAGCCACCGAATCCTGCAGGACCTGGACTGGGCCACCGTTCTGCTGTCTTCGTCCCAGGCCGAGGGCATGCCCGTCCCGGGCGAAGTTTGGGTGCAGTGCGACGGCGACCTCGGAGCCAAGATCGAACACACCATGCGCGAAGCACTTGAGCGGGCGCCCTATGCATTTGCAGTGGGCGCCGATTCACCCGGAATGCCCGCCCGATTCTTCGAGGCCGCACGGCGCGCCATGGCCGACCACGACGCTGTGATCGGCCCGTCCGATGACGGGGGCTTCTATCTGCTGGGACTCGACCGTTGCCCGCCGGGATTGCTGGCCGACCTGCCCTGGAGCAGCGAGCAGACAGCCGCCGCCACCATCTCGCGCCTGCTCGAAGAAGGCTTTTCGGTGTCCGTGCTCGAAAAATGGTGGGACGTCGACACCGTGCGCGACCTGGACCGCTTGCGCGAGCACGTGCGCAACAATCCGACACTGGCCCCCGAGACGTTCGCTGCGTTGGGGCTTAGGTAGGGCACATGGGCATCTTCAAGGCCATTCGCGCAGCACTCGGACTGCAGCACCCCATCGAGCTGGTGACGCCGGACGGCCTCATCGTGACCGACGCCGCAAGGGATCGGCTGCGCGCACTTCGACACGACGAGGCCCTGCACATTCGCCCGGTGCCCAGCGGCGACGAATACCTTGTGTCGACAACCCTGGCGCCCTTGTCCGACCTGGCCGACGAAGCGATCAGTCCGCTGTGGGTCGATGATCCCGACGGCCGCCTGTCCGGCCTCGAGCTGCACTTCGACGCCGACCGGTTTAGCGTCCGTGCCGTGCTCGACCTGCGCGGAGAGCCCACTCCCAACCCCGACGGCCGGCTCTACACCACCAGTCGCACCTGGGTTCGTGGACGTCCGCAGTTCTTCCGCTCGACCGACGAAGATGCAGAGCACCCACCTCTGGTCCGGCGCTTGCTCTCGATTCCGGACGTCGTCTCGGTCTTGGTGCGCGAGAACACCATCACACTCAAGCGCGCCAACGAGCTGTCCTGGCGCACCCTGGACGAGGCCATCGAGGTCAAGCTGCGCGAGTACTTGTTGCACGGGGGCCTCGCGCTGCCCGAGCGACCTCGTTCGGGTGCCGACAGCGACCTGCTCGAAAAGGCACGGCTGGTGCTAGCCGAGCAGATCGGCGCGGCAGTCCACGCCGACGGAGGCGACATCGAGCTAGTCGACATCAGCGACGGCGTTGCTCACGTCAAGATGTTGGGTGCTTGCGCTGGCTGTCCTGCCGCCGGCGTCACGCTTGAACAGGGCGTCCACACGGTGCTCACCGAGGCCTTCCCCGAACAAATCACGGGTGTCGAACCGGTGTAAGAGCGATGTCCGCTTGAGTCAGGCACATTGTGGCGTGCGAAGTGACCCATGCCCGAGATAGGCGTTGGGGTCGTGCGGAGTCTTTATGCGAGCCCTATCTGTCGTTGCCCTTTTGACTTGGTCCTCTGTCGCCTTTGCCGTGTGCGGCGACGGCACACTCGATGTGGGCGAGGACTGTGATGACAACGGAACCGCTGGCGGCGACGGCTGCTCGGCGGTCTGCACCTTCGAATCCGGAACGGCCTCGCTGTGCTCGGTGGGCAATGACGGCGACGTCGCACTGTCCGTGGACACCATTGTCAACGGCTACTACCCGCCGGCCGTGACCGAGACCACGCTCTCAGTCGGCGACACAGTGCTCGACCTCGGCGCCGTCCGTGGCGACGCGACCCCGCTCGTCGTCGGCGACCGCTTGATGGTCATGCAGATGCAGGGCGTCGAGATCAACAACGGCGCCGCCATCAACGTCGACGATCCGTACGGCGATGGCGCCGGCAACAACGACCGCGCCGGCTACCTCGACAACGCCAACGCGACCGCAGGCAACTACGAATGGGTTGTCGTCGTGGCGCCGCCGTCTGGCGGCTCGGTCCCCATCTTTGGCACTGGGCCTGGCGGCGGGCTTCGGCACGACTACGTCAACAGCCGGGTCGTCACAGGCACCCAGGGATACCGCTCGTTTCAGGTCGTGCGCATCCCGCAGTACGACAACCTCGACCTCGATGGCGCCCTCGTGGTGCCGTCGCCATGGGACGGCCAGACAGGTGCCATCGTGGCAGTCGACGTCGCCGACACCCTGACGTTCAACGGTGGCGGCTTGGCCGCCGACTACAACGGCTTCCGAGGCGGCAGCTACAACACGCGGCTGGATGGCAACTACCAGTCCAACGGTTTCCCGGGTTGGAAGGGCGAAGGCACCGCCGGCACCCCCGACGAGATGTTCTCGACAGCGCTGATGGCATTTGTCTCGGGCCCGAACGGCTACCCCCCATTCGTTGATGAGGGCCCTGGAGCCCCAGGCAACGCCGGTGGCAATGCACGTCGCAGTGAAGACGCTGGTGGCGGCGGTGGCGGTCACGGAGACTTTGGCGGCCTAGGCGGACAGGGCGGAGGCGGCGCCGCTCCCGACAACAACGCAGGACGCGGCGGGGCCCCAGTCGATGGCCCCGGCTACTTCGCCATCGGCCCGGACAAGCTGTTCCTGGGCGGCGGCGGCGCCGGCGCATCGGGCGATGACCCGCTTGGCGGCGTATTCGGCAGCATTCGCGCAGCAAGCGGCGCTTCAGGTGGCGGCATCGTCATGATGCGCTCGGCCAACGTGAACATCACTGGCGCCGGCGGCGTGGCGCGCGCCCGAGGCGCTGGTGGCTGGATCGCTCCTGCAGAGGGCGGCGGTGGCGGCGGCGCGGGCGGCTCTGTGCTGCTCTACACGAACGACGCCGACCTCGGCGGCCTCGTGGTCACCGTTCGCGGCGGAAACGGCAATGAATCGAGCCTCGGCGGCGACGGCGGCGGCGGCGGCGGTGCCGGCGGCATCGTCTACGTCATCGACAGTCTGAACGTCGTGGCCAACGTCAACGGCGGCATCGGCGGCGACTCTCCCACGGGTGGTGGCCAGGCGGGCACCAGCGGAAATGGCGGCATCTACACCGGCGCCGCACCCGAGCTGCCCGAGTTCGACTGTGTGTTCGCCGACGAAGACAGCGACGGCGACGGCCTGCTGGACCTGCACGAAATCGAGAACCTGGGCACCGATCCCTTCAACCGGGACACCGACGGCGACGGCATCGACGACAACGTCGAGATCGGCGCGGCAGCACCCCTGTTCTACAACCCCGGCGTAGACACCGACCCGCTCGACGACGACACCGACGATGACGGCATCATCGACGGAAACGAAGCTGGATATGGCACCGACCCCCTCAATGCCGACAGCGACAGCGATGGCCTGCTCGACGGCACCGAGATCGGCTTGGCCACGCCCGAGGGCCTGGACACCGACATGTCTGTCTTCGTGCCCGATGCCGATGCTGGCGTGACCACCACCCTGCCCGATGACGACGACAGTGACGGCGACACCCTGCTCGACGGTGTCGAGGACGTGAACCAGGACGGTGCCTTTGACGGCGACCTGCCCGGACTCGCGGACGACGAGACCGACCCGAACGACACCGACACCGACGGCGACGGCCTGACCGACGACTACGAGGGCGGCCCAGGCGCCAACGCCGACAGCGACACCACAATCAACGCGCTGGACTTCAACAGCGACAACGATGGCGTGTCCGACTTCCGCGAGACCCTCAACGGCACCGATCCCTACGACGCCGACACCGACAACGACGGCCTGTCTGACGGTGCCGAGTTCCGTGGGCCCGACAACACGCTGGGTACCGGCGACGAGACCGATGGCACCGATGCCGACAGCGATGACGACGGCGTCTCAGACGGCGACGAGCTCAACACCTACTCGACCGATCCAAACAACGACGACACCGACGGCGACGGCCTGACCGACGGACTCGAGCTGGGTCTTGACACCCCAATCAGCGGCGGCACGTCCGACTCCACCAGCGAGCCCTACTCCGGCACCGCCAGCAGCTGGGTTGGCGACGGCGACACCAGCAGCACCACCGATCCCAATGACCCTGATACCGACGGCGACACCGTCACCGACGGCGACGAAGACCGCGATGCCGATGGCATCTGGGACGGAGATGTCGCCGGCACCGCGAACGACGAGACCGACCCCAATGATGTCGACACCGATGGCGATGGCCTCGACGACGCGCTCGAGGGTGCCCCCGGCCGCGACACCGATGGCGATGACACGGTCGACGCCCTCGACGATGACAGCGACGGAGACGGCATCACCGACTTGGCCGAGCGCCTCGCCGGCTCGGACCCCTTCGACGCAGACTCCGACGGCGACGGACTCGACGATGGAGTCGAACTTGCCGGCGGGACCGGCGTGCTGGACGCGGACTCCGATGACGACGGACTGTCCGACGGCGAAGAAGTCTCGTCCACGGGCACCGACCCACTCGACCCGGACTCCGACGGCGACGGCCTCAACGACGGCCTCGAGCTGGGGCGCACGAGCGGCATTCCAAGCGGCACCAGCGACAGCACCGGCGAGGCCTTCACCGGCACCGCCGGCACCTGGGTCGGAGACGCAGACAGCTCCAGCACCACGGA
>CAYYHT010000050.1:0-19145 GCA_964471355.1 uncultured Enterobacteriaceae bacterium | reverse complement strand
CTCGGCGCCGAGACTGCGGTGCTCATCGGCCACGATTGGGGCTCGTTCCACACACATGGCGCGGCAAATCTGGCCCCTGAACGCATCGAGAAGATGGTCACTTTGGCAATACCGCACGCAGCGGCGCTGTCACCGCCCACCCTGTCTGGGCTGCTCAAGTCCTACCACTTCGCCACATTCCAGATTCCTGGGGTCCGCTGGCGGTTGCGACGCGATGACTACGCCGCCATCGAGGCGACCATGCGGCGCTGGTCACCAAACTGGGACGTGCCCATCGAGACCCTCGCCGAGGTGAAGGCGTGCATGGCCGCCCCCGGGGGACTCGACGCGGCGCTGGGCTATTACTGGTCCCTCGGTGCATCGCCATTCACCTCCAGGGGCAGAGCGGGCATCGCCTTGCAGCAGGGCAAGACGTCGGTGCCGACCATGACTCTGGCGGGCACAACCGACGGCGCGTCTGATGTGGCCATGTTCCACCGCACCGCGGACTGCTTCACCGGATCCTACGAGCTGGTGTGGGTCGACGGCGCTGGGCACTTCCTGCACAACGAAGCCCCAGACGAGGTGGCAGCGCACATCGTTCGATTCCTGGGCCCAGCCGGGAACCAAAGTGGCGCCGCGGCGTCCAGCTAGCCATGCTCCCTGCTGTCCTGTCCCCCACTGGACCCACCTTCTTGTCCGGTGTGCTCGCCGCGCTGTGGACCGGCGTGTTCACGATCACCGGCCCGAGCGTCGATGCAGACTGGCAACTGGACATCGGATCCGACGCCGGTGTGCCGGTGCTGATGAACAACCGCGTCATCTTCGAGCGCTCAGCGTGGGGACCCGGCGCCGTGCGCACCGTCGATGTCACCTGGGGAGGAAGTGCCCGCGATCTGTTCTGGGCAGCTCAATGGCGGACCGACCTGCCGGCACATGATCCTGTCCAGGCGCCTGCCGGCTCAGCACTCTCATCATGGACCCGTGATCACGGGGCCTGGCGTTGCGGCCAGGACTACCGCCATGTGGTCTGCGTCGACGCGCTAGGCTTCGCCACCGGCTTTTGGAGAAGGAGCGGCGACCCGCGTTGGACGGCCAGACTGGCGGCCTCGTCGAGCACACGCCCCATGGTCGCCCGCGGCCACGTCGTGTTGCATGACGCGTCTGAGCACACCCTGACCGCCTATGCGGACAGGGACCTGCGATAGACCGGCACTACTGAATCAGGCGCAAGGTCAGCGCAGTTCAATACGCGGAAGCTAATTCGCTATTGCAGATCCAAAAGGAGAGAGCCCCCGTTCGCCGAAGCGAACGGAGGCTCTCGTTAGATCTTGAGGTTGCCTTACTTGGCGCGCTCGACCTTCTCGACTGCAAGCTCGATCTTCTCGATCGCCATTGCGGAGGAGTCGGAATCCATGTCCGGCACGTACCACTTCGCCGGCCACGCTTCGTAGAAGTTGTAGCGTGCGACTTCGGTCGTCAGGTCCTGATCGAGGATGATGATCGAGCCACTGCGGCGGTCGATAATTCCCTTCTCGATGTTGTTGCGCCACTGCCACAGGTCGTCGGTGGCGGTGTAGCCACGCTCGAGGACGATGTTCGCGTAGGTGGTGCGACCTGGTTTCTTACGAACAACGCGATCGTTGCCTTGCTTGAACTCGATGACTTCAGTCTCGGAGTCCATGCCGGAAACGGTCTTGAAGCCGCCAACGATGGTCTTGGAGTCGCCGGTGATACCGGAAATCTCCAGAAGGAAGTTGTAAGCGCCAAAAAGCTCTTCGGTGGGCATATTATTCTCACAATCTCTCGGGTTTGCCCCCCTCCTGACAGCATCAGAGGAGAATCGTTACGTGTTCGCGGCAAAAGGTTTGATTGCTGCCGCTACGACCACGCTGGACAGATGAGAGGACCTGTCCGAGGTCTAATTTGCCGTAGTCAGCCCACCACGTCAACCGGGATCTCGATCATTTGTCCCGATTTATCTGGGTATCCGTCGTTCTTGGCGTTTTAGCGTGCAAAGAAAAGTGCACAACGCACCAAGGAACGAGGCGGCATATTTCCTTCATCGGTAAAAACGGCGGAGCATTTGACCCCAATCTGACGGGTCAGGCCCAAGCCTCGGCAACGACCGTGGCGACCGCTGTGATGGCTGACATCGGGTTGACGCCTAGGTTCGTCGGAAACAGAGATGCGTCCGCCAACACAAGCCCGTCCACGCCGGGCACCTGAAACCGCTCACGAACGGGCACGCCTCCGAAAAGATGAGTTGCAACCATCGGAATAGCCCCCGCCCCGGGCGGCAAATCGGCGATCCTCATCGCCTGCTCGCGGCTGCGAATCACATCTGGAGCGCCATGCACCGACGGCCAGACCTCGACCGCGCCCGCGTCGAACATCGCCACCGCCAGCCGTGCCAAGCCCTTCAACAGGATCCGCCGGTCCGCCACAGTGGGGGTATAGAGCACCATCGGACCAAATGGGCCACGCATCACGCGGCCCCGAGCCTGCGCCCGTGCAGCCACACCCCACAGCGCGACTCGATCGAGCTGTGCAACACGCCGGGTGAGCTGCTCGCCGACACCCGGAACCCGCGCCTTTTGCAGGGCGCTAGGCATCAGCAAGCTCTCGAACTTGATGCCCTCGGCGAGGTAGGCCAGCGACTCCATCGATTGACTGGCTTCGGGTCTGTTGTGGATGGCGTCCGGAAATAGGCCGGCCATCGCGGCTCCGGGGTGACAGGTGAAGCCGGCCCCAACCCGTACACCGGACCGCAGCAACAACCACGGACTGTGCACGGCGCCGGCGGCCAGAATCACGGCCCTGCGGGCATGAAAAGTACCTGTAGCGCCAGATGAGAACCGAGCACTGACGCCTCGAGCGCGTCGGCCTATCACCGTGATCTTTTGAACAGCACACTGCGCATAGACACGGGCGCCGTGCGACATCGCAGCGGGAATCATCGCCACATCGGTGCTCTGCTTCGCCCCATTTGGGCAGCCGATCATGCATCGCGCCGAGCCCTTGCAACCCCGCACATTCCGTCGTGTGGGGTGCGCCTCGCTGCCAAGAGCTCGCCGCATCGCAGACCCGTTTCCTCCCCATAGATCCCTCGGGGTCGCATGAATGTTCAAGGCCGCATCGACCCGTTCGCGCGCTTGCTCGAGCTGTCGCCACGGCAGCAAGCTGCCCCACGCTGGATCTGCCGCCACCCACTCTCGATAGACCGCTTCGGGAAAGGGCACCTGGATGGCACCGTTGATGACGGTTGTCCCGCCGACCGCGCACCCCTGCAGCAAGGGCAGCACATCCATGCCGAACGCCGCTTGAGCACCCCCGTCTCTATAGAGGGTGGCCACGGCGTCGGCGGTGTTGGCAGCAGCACGAGGAGGTGCCCCCTCTTCGACGATGATCACGTCGTGCCCGGCTTCAGCGAGCCAGCGCGCCACGGTTCCGCCGCCCGCACCGGATCCGACAACCACAAAGTCCGCCGTGTCGTCCACAGGCACCGTGGAGCCGTTGATCAGTGGCACGACGTGGTCCAGGCCACGAGCTTCCACCACTGCACGACCCCGCGCACAGGGGCAAGGGAGCTGTGTGCCATCGCGTCGAGCACCTGTTCACGCTGCGAGGCACTCAACAGCGAAAACGGGCGCCAGTGCATGTACAAGGAGTAGGGCACCGCGAGCAGCACCGACATGCGCAGCGCGAGGCGAATGTGCGCCGGCAGATACGGTGCCAAGGGCTGCCCCTCGTAGCCAGGCACGAGAGCACGGAGGACCGTCTTCACGCCAGCACGGGGGCGGACTGCTGATTGGCGTCGAGCTCGTGCAGAGCGCGGGTGGCAAAGAACAGCATGGCTCCGACCGTGGCCGCGTCAAACAGGCAGGCCGCCAAATACGCGGGGTGCGGCTCGAACACAAAGGCCACGCCAAAGCCGATGCTCGCGCAGCTCTTGAGGAAGACGAGCGGGGCCAAGACTGCAAACCAGCGGCGCAGGTCGACCTGCAGAAGGACGCAGCAGAAGCCGAGGGTTGCCACGTTGGCGATGCCCAGCACGCGCCAGAACATCGAGTCCTCGGTGTGGGCATAGGTGAAGCCGAGCGGGTCGCCGATGGCGGCAAACTGCCCGATGGCCACGTCCGGCGCAAAGATGTACACGCAGACCGGGATGATGAAATTGAGGGCCAAAGCCGTGTAGATGACGTGGAATGCGGTCTTCATGAGTTCTCGGGGGATTCAGTTGTGGTGAGCGCCGCCAGTGAGGCGGCATCGATGGCTTCGAGGGCAGCGCGCACGACAGAGCGCGCTGTCTCGGGATCTCGCGATCGCAGCAGAGCGACCACCAGTGGGAAGCTGGCGCGGACGGCGTCAGAGTCGGCGTACATGACACTGACCAGCTCGGGACGCACCGCATAGACGTCGGAGACGCTGTTGTAGAGCAGCTCCATGGGCAGATTGTCAGCGAGCCTCAGGATGCGACGGGTCAGCGCGAGATCGCCCTGGGACAGCCGGTCGGGGTCGGTCTCGGTGGACAAGCGGTCTGCCAGCTCGGACAGCTCGATCAAGTCCTCGTCGGTGGCCTTGATGGTGGCCGCGGCCACCGCCTCGACCGCAACCGCACGACGAAGCTGCAAGAAGCTGCCAAGCAGGGCGTCATCGCCCTGGGCAATGAGGTGCGGAATCAATCCGAGCGTGCCCGTCGAGCGCCACTCCAGCACCGTCACCCCGCGCCCCTGACGCGCCGCGATGAGCCCCTCGCTCTCGAGCTTGGCCAGCGCGGCGCGAAGAGTGAGTCGATTGACATCGAGGCTCTCGGCAAGCTTGCGCTCGGCCGGCAGACGGTCATGGGGAGCGTAGTGCCCCGAGAGAATCTGCGAACGCAGCAGATTCGCCACGAGATCGACCGTTCGCGTGCCCTTCACCGACATCGGCGCCTCATTGGTTGAGTGGTTGAACCAATTTGTATCTCACGATGTCACGGGGTGCAAGCAGGTGCCACAGCGTTGAACAACGCAGGGTTCGAGCCGTCTGCCCGCGCAACCCCTGGAGTCCACCGTGCGTCTGGTCCTGTTGTCCGTTGCCCCCATCCTGCTCATGCTCGCCACAACCGGCTGCGACGTGGTCGAACCGGCCGAAGCCGAGAGCGAGTTCGTCATGGACATCTCTGAGGAGCGAGCGAAGCAGGCCGTGGAGGAGGAGCTGCATTCCATGGTTCCGGCTGGAATGGTCGACGGGGACAGCCTCGAGTTTCTGGGCAATCAGTTCGAAGATGGCAGCTACCACTGGACCGTGCTGGTGCACTCCTGGGACAACAGCTACCGCCGCCACTGGAACGTGGAGGTGAGCCCGGAAGGCCAGGTGACGATCACCGAGTCCTGGTAGCTTTGGGGCGTGATCGCCCTGTTGCTATTGAGTGCCTGCAACCCGTGGCCCTTCGAGGTGGCCGTCCCCTCAGGTGTGCCAGCAGACGTGTCCACCGAGAGACTCTGCGCCGAGTCTTTCGAGTCCGATCCCAGCGAGCACCAGTACATAGACTGCGCGGTGGAGCTGGCTGGATTTGGGCAGGACGACGCCCCCGACGCCGGTCCGCTGCGTGTGCTGAGCTGGAATCTGGAGCGCGGTCATCACCTCGACGGACAGATCGCCTGGCTGCAGAGCGGTGAAGCTCCCCTGCCCGACATCCTCATGATTTCCGAGGCCGATCGCGGCTGTGAGCGCACCGATGGACGCCACGTCGCGCGTGAAATCGCCGAAGACCTGGGCATGCACATGGCCTATGCCGTCGAATTCGTCGAACAATCGGGGCAAGGCACCGACGTCACGACCGCGTGTGAGCACGGCAATGCGCTGCTGTCGCGCTGGCCGATGGGCAACGTCGAGGCGTTTCGGCACGAGGCGCAGATGGACATCTGGTTCACTCCACCGGACCAGAGAGGCGAGGACTGGTCGACCCGCCTTGGAGGTCGAATATCCGTGGCCGCAGACATCCGAGTGCACGACGAGCTGCTGCATGCGATCTCGGTGCATTGGGCGTCGGGTGGAAGTGATCAGATTGCAGCCCAACAGGTGCGCGAGAGCCATGCCGCAGAAACGGTCGCCCATGCACAGCTGCGCCCCCACCCGGCCATCGTCGCCGGTGACACGAACGCGGGCTTCTACATGTTTGACCTGTCGAGTGGAGACACCAACGATGGGGTGACCCAAGCGTTCCTGACCGAAGGCTGGACCGATGCGCACCACAGCTTGGCGCCGAACGACCGAGTGACGAGCCCGCCCCTGATACTGGACCTGCTATTCGGCAAAGCTGATCAGTGGTCCGAAGCTGCCATATGCGCCGCAGAGACGTGCGACGGGTTGTCCGATCATCGAGCGGTTTGGGCGACCTGGACTCCCTGAGCGCATCACTGCCAGAAAAAGTGGGCCTGGGCTTGCTAGGATCGATTCATGGAAGAGACGCAATGGGGGTTGGTCGGGGATAACCCCGATCTGACGGGCGATCAGGTCGCCCTGATGTTGGCACTGAGCCAGCACGTCGCTGCCGCCAACGAGTTTGATGAGTTGCTGCCCCGCATCGCGTGGATTGCCCGATCGCTGATCGATGCCGCACGCCTGCAGGTGTTCATGACCGAACCAGATCGCTTGGGCTACCGCTGTGCCTGGGCCGTCGGTGACGACAGCACCGACTTGATCAACGCTCGATACGACGTCGGGGTGGGTGTATGCGGCTGGGTGCTGCGCCACGGACGGGCGGTTGTGTGCGGACCGAGCGCCGACCCGCCATCGGCACACATCCCGTGGGCTTCTGGCGATGCGACGCAGATCGCCGTTCCGCTGTCCATCAAGGGGACCATTGTCGGCGTCCTGCTAGGGACGGGACGGGCAGCCGATGCCAGCTTTACTCGTCGGGACCTGCGGCTATTGACCGTGGTCGCCACCCAGACGGCCATTGCACTCGACAGCGCCCAGATGCTTGCCGAGGAACGACGACTGAGGGCGCGCATCGGCCAGCTCTATCGGCACTCCGAGGCCGAGCGACATCGCGCTCAAGCCACGCTGCTTGCCATCGCTGACAGTGTCATTCAGACCGACCTGCAGGGTCGGGTGGTGTACGCGAACACCGCCGCGCGCACCCTCATCGGGTGGACCGATGGGCAGATTGAGGGAAGGGCCATCACGGCGCTCCACCACTTCACCACCCTCGCCGGCGACGCCGTCGCGCACCCTGTCATGCGCGCGATCGACAGTGGAAACACCATGACGTTCGCTGGCACCCACACCATGGTCACAGAAAACGGCGGCCGACTTCGGGTCGAGGGATCCGTGGCGTTGCTGCCCGACCCCTTTGGCGGCCCGCGGGGCGCTGTCATGGTCCTGCGAGATGTCACCGATCAGCACGTGCTGCAGCAGAAACTGCAGATCAGCCAGAAGATGGACTCGCTAGGCTTCATCGCCGGCAGCATCGCCCACGACTTCAACAACTTGCTGGGGGTCATCATGGGCAACCTGCACTTGCTGAGCCTCGAGCCGCTGCCGGCGCATCAGAGCGAGCTGGTCACAGACAGCACCCTCGCCGCTCAGCGGGGTGCAGAGCTCGTTCGGGACATGCTCAGCGTCTCGTCCAACGCCGAGGTTCACACCAAAGAGCAGTCCCTCAATGCGATGGCCCGATCGATCCACCAGATCGGGGCCCGAGTCATTGCCCCGATGCGCGTCAAGCTGAAGCTGTGCGACTCCGACGTGTCGGTGGACATCGACAGGGGACTTGTTCAGGATGCCGTGATCAACCTGCTCATCAATGCCAGAGACGCCAGTCCAGATTCGAGTCAAATCACCCTGCGCACCCGCGTGGCAACCATGCACGCGGACACTGCCCATGGTTCAACAGGCCGCTTCGCCATGATCGAGGTGCAGGACGATGGCGTGGGCATGGCACCCGAGGTCGCCGCCCGCATCTTTGAGCCCTTCTATACGACCAAGTCGATCGGCAAGGGCACCGGCCTAGGGCTGAGCACGACCTACAAGCACATCACGGCGATGGGTGGAACGATCAACGTCGTCTCGGCGCCAGCCCAAGGCAGCACCTTCAGTCTGAGCTTTCCGTGCACGGTCGACGGCCATGCCCAAGCAGCTCCCAAGGACGAACGCCAGCAGGACACGCTGCTCGAGGCGCCCACGGTGCTCGTCGTCGACGACGAGAGGCTCATCCGGCGCGTACTCGGGCGGGTGATCCGCTCCATGGGCTGGAACATGATCGGGGCCGCCGACGCGGAACAGGGAGTCGCTGCGCTCGCCGCCCACCCCGAGGTAGGCATCATGCTCACCGACGTGTCCATGCCCGGAACAATGGACGGCATGGACCTCGCGGGGCACTGCGAACAGCACTTCCCCAAGGTTCGGATTCTGGTCGCCACCGGGAATGCGAACGCACTGGCCGCGCGCCACTCAAGCCTCGAATGGGCGACCCTCGCCAAGCCGTTTACGCCCGACGATCTCAAGGCGGCATTGACCAGCCTGGCGGACTGATCAGCCCAGGACCCACCAGATCACACCGAGAGACAACAGCGCCTCGACGCTAACGATGGCGGTGGCCATGGAGATCTCGGCGGCCTTGACGGCGTCTTTTTGCAGCTGAATCATCGGAATCCTCTCGTGGAAAAAGCAGTCGACTCGGCCCAATGCGAACGGCATGCCAGCCCGCGAACACGGAGCAAAGCCCGCTTCCAGCGAGGTGTGCGGAGAAATGGCCGCACAGAGGAGAAAAACTGGGGCATCCGCACCTCTGGCTCCTTCAGCGCCAGCGCAATAGCAACCGCTTCCTGGGGGTTTCGCTCCACATGCGAGTACTGACACTTCTGTTCCTGACTTTGGGCACAACCGCTTCAGCGGGCGCTCTTGACGGCTTCTACAGCGTCGACCAGATGATCGATCAACACGGTCCACGATCCGCGGATCAGCTGATGCCGGAGGGGTGTTGGTCCCGCGAGGTCTGGGCGTTCAAAGACAACAGCCTGTCGCGTGGTCACCAGCGGGTGTGCACCCACGGAAAACACAGCGACACCTGTGAAGCGTGGCTGACCATTCCAGTCACCTTCGATACCGGCCTCACCGTGCCGTTCACCGTCGAGGCGACCAGCCAGTCTCAGACTGTGCATCGCGTCACCGAGACCAAGAACGGCGAGACAAACGAGCAAAAATCAGTGCGCACCGACGCCTGCAAGGTGCACGTCAACACCGGCAGCTACCAAGTGACGCTGCAAGACCTCGACGGCAAGAACACCTTGGTGCTCGAAGACGCACGCCGGGCAATCAGCTGGCACTTGGTGTCCGCCGAGCCGACCCCGGCCCCGTTCAAAGGAGTGGCACCATGATCCGGTCCGCTGTTGTCGCCATCGGACTGCTGTTCGCCAATGCCGCACTGGCCCACTCCGGCCACCTCGAAGGCACCTGGCGGGTGCACAGCGTCATCCAAGGCGAAGAGACCATGGCCTTTCCCGATGCGCTCGCCATCGAGGGAAAGGAGATGGTCTGGGCTCGTTGGCTGTGGGTGTTCGAGGACACCAAGCTCACCTTGGCGGCGCAATCGCTGCACAAGACCCCCGACGCCGAGAGCGTGAAGGGCAAGACCACGTCGGTGGCCAACGACTTTGCTTGGTGTTCAAACTCGATCCGAGTCGACATCGGCTGGTCCAAGGGCACGCTGATGATGCCAGCGCAACTGCAGGCTGAAGCCCGCGTGGGCCGATTTGCCAAGAGCGGCGCCGAGGTCGCTGTCGAGAGCTGCAACATCCAACTCAATGGCGTACAGAGCCTGATTCCTCTGCGCGACGCCCCAGACACGCCAAAAGGCTCGATCACGATGGTCAGCACCACGGGTCAGGTCAAATTCGTCCTGGTGCCCGACACCGAGGGACTGACAATCGACGTGCCTTCACTGATCAGGTAGCGCGCACTTTGCCGTCGAACCCGGTAACGTGTGCCCCCACGGAGAAGCGCCACATGCGGATCACAATCGCCGCCGCCCTGCTCGCCATCGCCACGGGCTGTGTCCCAATGGGCAAATACACCGAGCTGGAAACCACGTACAACCGCACCAAGAGCGAGCTTGAAGCCACGCTGGCAGAAAAGAACGCCAGCATCGCCCAGCTCGAAGCCGACCTTGCCGCTCTCGAAGGCACTCGGCGCAAGCTGCAGGGCGATCTCGAGACCGCGACCAACGCCCTCGAGCTTGCGAATTCAGCTCATGCGCGCATCAAAGAAGACCGCGGGAAGCTTCAAGGCGAAGTCAGCCGCATGGAGATGGCTCTTGCCGAGCTCGAGCGTCGCAAGGCCAAGACCGAAGCGCGCATGAAGGAGTACAGCGATCTCGTGGGGCGCTTCCAGACGATGATCGACGCCGGACAGCTCGACGTGAAGATCGTCAACGGGCGCATGGTCGTGGCCATGGCATCGGACATCTTGTTCGCATCGGGCAGCAGCACCCTGCGCAAGGACGGCAAGGACGCGGTCGCCGAGGTCGCCGGAATTCTGGCGAGCATTCCCGAGCGCGAATTTCAGATCGAAGGGCACACCGACAACACCCCTGTCGGCGTCAAAGCGCACCAGACCAAGAACTGGGACTTGGGCTCTGCCCGCGCCATTGGCGTGGTCAAGCACATGATTCAGACCGGCATGCCGCCAGGCCGCATCAGTGCGGCGACCTATGCCGAGTTCCGTCCAGTCGACACCAACCGCACCGACGAAGGCAAAGCCGCCAACCGTCGCATCGAAATCGTCGTCGTGCCAGACCTGTCGCAGCTTCCCGGGTTCGATGAACTGGCAGGCACCGCCGGTGAGCCACCGCGCACAGGCACCCGGCCCTAATCTCCAATCAGACATTTCAAAGCAACGGAGTTCCCCATGCGCAACGCCACTCTATTTCTGCTCGCCCTGAGCTTGCCGAGCGCTGCGACAGCCGTGCCCATGGAGCTGTCCCAGCAGGGTCGTCTCTTCAACACGACGGGCACACCACTGACGGGCACCGAAGACCTCAGCTTCAGCATCTATGACACGGTTTCGGGCGGCACCGCGTTGTGGGATGAGACCCAGACCGCTGTCCCATTCGACAACGGCTACTACACGGTCGATCTGGGCTCGGTTGATTCCCTGCCCGCGACCATCTTCGATGGAAGCGAGCTCTGGCTCGGCATCACCGTCGGCAGCGGCGCAGAGCTCTCGGGCCGCTTGCCACTGAACAGCGTTCCCTACGCCATTCACGCCGGCGAAGCCATCAACGTCACAGGGGACATCACCCCCAGCTCGATCACCGTCAACGGCACAACCATCGTCGACGGCACGGGAGCTTGGGTCGGCGCGGTGCCCGACACGGACGTGGCCGCTCTCATCACCGCCGGCGATCTGGCCGGTGTGGCCTCGTCAGGGGACTACTCCGACTTGGCCAATACGCCCATGGTGATCAGCGACCTGAGCTGTGCCGACGGTCAGATTGCCAAGTTCGTAGGAGGAGCTTGGGCGTGCGCCGATGGCGTCGAGAACACCATCGGTGACAACCTTCTTTACGCCCAAGATGCCCAGCAGGTCGCCCCAGAGGACAACGCCGGGTACACCACGATGAACCACTACACCGCCGGGGCTGCCGGCGACTTGAGAATCGGCTTTGAAGCCTACATTCAGTCCGGCGGAGACTGGTGGGCTTGGGAAGTATTGGTCGACGGCACGCAGGCCGCCAGCGGGCGGTACACACAGGGCGTGCACTCCAGCAACAGCCAGTCCGTGCACGCATATCGCCGCTACGAAGTCGACCTGGTCGACATCAACGCCGGCAGCTTGATCGAGGTGCGGCTCAAGGCCAGCCTCGACGACGGCACCGGCTTCGGCTCGGGATCAGACCAGAACCTGTACATGAAGCGCTTTCGCGTCTACAGCGCGGCGGGCGGCGGCAGCGTCAATGGCGCGGCCGTGTTCCGGGCCGGCTTGAACAACAGTGGGGCCATCGAAGCGTCGAATGCCGGCTACGCGAACTTCACTGAGAAGCTAAACAGCCACCCCGACGTGTTCGAGGTGGTGACGACAGGAAACTACGGTATCCGCTTTCTCAAGCCCGGATTCATCAGCTGGCAGTACGACCAAGACATCATCACCAGTGGGGGCAACTACCCGTCGGTGAGTGCGTCGGTGGGGCCCACCAGCGGGATTCAGCTCATCTCGACGACCAACGGGGTCTGGGACGCGATCATCAGCAATGGCGTGGCTCCGGTGACCCCAGGCGACGTGCTGACCTTCAACTATGGCTGCAGCGGCTGCACAATCACAGCGATGGACGAAGGCACCTGGAGCTACCTGAACATCATGTGGAATGGCCAGCTCGAATAGCTGGCCGGGTCGCTACCGCGATGCAGTCAGTGTGATGTCGGTTGCGGCCGCCTTGGCTAGGCCGAGCGCTGCGTCCCAGTCCGGGTGCCGCACCAGAATGTAGCCGTCGCTGACCAGCGTGTTCTTCCAGTTGCGGCGGCGGGCTCCGACCGGCAGCAGCTCTTCGGCGCAGATGGCCGCGTGGTACTTCGACATGTACTCGGCAAGACCATGTCGCGCGGTGATGTGTCCTTCGCCCTGAGCGCGCTTGAAGATGATCGCGACGTTGTACTTGCGGTCGGTGGGCGCCTCGAAGCTCTTCCAACACACGGCCCTGGCCCATTCACGAAACAGATCGACATCGCAGGTCAGGTTCATCTGATCGACCAGGCGGGCACCACCCGGTCGGCAGCCGATCTCACCGAAGACCACCTCGCCGTCCGGCTTGAGGAACCACTCCATGTGGGTGAAGCCGTCACCCATGCCCATCGCCTTGAGCACGCCGAGCCCAAGCTCGACGCCGGCACGGTACTTGTCGCCGTACATGTCCCGCACCGTGATGATGATGGGGCTGATCCATTCATGGGTCCGCTGCTGAAGCGGCTTTGGAATGTACTGGGCCACGTTCGCGAACACGGGCTGGCCGTCGACGCAGATGCAGTCGAAGGTGAATTCCTCGCCCTCGATGAACTCCTCGACGCTGACCTCGGCCACGTGGCCGGTGAGGCCAATGACCTCTTCGAGCCGTTGTGGCGAGTCGACGCGGTAGGTATCGGCACTACCCGCACCCGCGATGGGCTTGACGATCAGCGGGTAGCCGATCTGGGCTGCCGCCTTGCGAACGTGCTCTGCAGACTTGCAACCCGCACTTCGGGGCACGCGCAGGCCGGCCGCGGCAACTCGTGCCTTCATGATTTCCTTGTCCCGGAATCCATTGACCGTGTCGACCGACATGCCGGGGCAGCCCAAGTTCTCGCGAAGGCGGGCGGCAGCCACGACGAGCGGTTCCCATGTGGACTCGACCCGATCGATGGGCTTGCCGGCCAGCCAGCGGGTGACCCGCTCAACCAAGTCGTCCTCATCGAGCAGGCGCGGCACCTGAAGGTAGTGCGACAGATAGCCCTTGAGCCGCGGATCTAACGATTCGGCGGGACTGTCCCCGACGCCAAGCACCGTGGCACCGACCTCGGTCAGGCCACGCGTAAACTCCACCATCTCGGGTGGGTAGCTCGGGTTCAGAAAGACGACGTTCATAGGGCCCCGATAACGCGGCTACATCGCGGGCATGACAGGGGTCGCGGTCAGAGCACAACCACCAGCGATGGCATCGACAAAGCGCTGCAGCAATGGGGCCGGCAGGTCATCTGGGCCGCCGCCATAGGACGTCAGGCGCACGGTGTTGGGGATGTGGGCAAACAACCCAAAATTAAAAATACACCAAACATTGCTGACCACTCCGGTCCAACACACAATCCCTTGCGGTCGTGTCGCCTGCAGCGAGTCCCCTTTTCAAGGGAGCCCCATGCGGTCTGGAACATCTCTGGGACAGCCCCCAGAGTCGCCCAGGGCAGATCGCTGCGAAAAGGCTTCACGACGCGGCGAGGCACAACCGTGTACTCGGCGTAGCCACCATCGAACTGCCGTCCCATTTCACCCATCAGGGCCGCGACCTGTTGGCCCGGCTGCAGCTCGCCCGATGGGTCTAGATCGACCTCACCCGCGCCCTCGGGGCACGCGGGCACGGGCCGTTCTTCAATCTGGAGGACCTCGGCGCCTCCCGGCTCCCGTACGACAACAGCGCGCATGACGACTCCAGCTGGAGCGCCATCGTACTCACGGATAGGGCGCCGTCCATGCAAGCAGACACCCTGATCATCGGAGCCGGACTCGCAGGGGCCTCCGTCGCCGCTCAGCTCGCTCCTCACGAGCGCGTATTGGTGCTCGATCAGGCCGCACAGCCTGGCGCCGAGGCGACAAGTCAGAACGCCGGCATGGTGCGTCGCATGGGCGAGGACCCGTGGGAGCGCGCCCTGGCCATCCGCACACACGCAATGATGGTCGAACAGGGTCTGGGGCGGCACACCGGCGCCATGTTGTTGTTGGGGAGGGACCCTCACCACCTGCACGACGCCGCCGCCCATCTGCGGGCGCGGGCGCTGCCCGTCGAGGCCTGCGACCGTCCAGCCGAGCTCGCCCCTGCGCTGCAAGGAGCGCCATTTGCACACGCTTGGTGGCTGCCCGAAGAACGGGTGGCAGACCCCCACGAGCTGATGACCCGATTCTTGACTACCGCTCGGAGTCACGGCGCGAAGATCCGCTGCAACACGACGGTCGACGAGCTGCTCACCGAGTCGGGCCGGGTCACAGGCGTCCGAGTCGGCAGCGAACAGATTCAGGTGGGCCGAGTGGTACTGGCAGCGGGGGCGTGGAGCTCTGCCTTGGCCGCCAAAGCCGGACTGCATCGCCCTCTGATTCCCCTTCGCCGGACCCTGCTGCAGAGCGCCAAGCACCCCCTGTCGGGCCCGATTCACCCGTGGTGCTGGTTCGACGACGTCGGCATCTACGCGCGGCCAGAGTCGGGCGGATGGCTGGTCTCGGGCTGTGATGAGGCCGTCGACCCGCCGAGTGCAGGCCCGGGCAGCCGCGGCCCCGTGGACGCCCTGCACCGCGCGCTCGCACACGACAAACTCGACCGTTGGATGCCCGCCCTCTCCGACCTGCGCTTCACCACCGGATGGACCGGCCTGCGCACCTTTGCGCCCGACAGGCGACCGTTCTTGGGCGCAGATGGCGAGCTGGCAGGGCTGTGGTGGGCGGCGGGGCTCGGCGGTTTCGGGGTCACCTGCTCCATCGCGGTCGGCGAGGCCCTCGCTGCATGGATGCGAGGGAAGGCGGTCGACTGGCTGCGTCCTCAAGGAGTGTCCCCATCGCGTGCGCTTCTGTCCCGCTGGCCGGTGCGCACCGATGGCGATGTGCACGGCTCGACGTTGATGGACGTGCAATGAAGCATGTACCCTCGGGCATGAGGTTTCACCGATGAAGCGGAACATCGTCTTTGTGGCACCGTTCCCGATGGCCACAACCATGCGCTTCGCCGAGGCGTTGGGCTCCCTCGACGACGTGCGCGTGCTGGGCATCTTTCAGCAGGCGCCCCACGACGCCTCGCCCTTCGACGATGTGGTGGTCACCAAGAATGTGATGGACGCCGGCGGGCTGGTTCACGCCATCGAGCGCATCTGCGCCGGCAGGGGCAAGCCAGACCGGATCTTGGGCATCCTCGAGCAGCTGCAGATGTCGTTGGCCAGAGCTCGGGAGCACTTCGGTGTCTCGGGTCCCGACGTGCAGACCGCCGAGCGGTTCCGAGACAAGGCGTTGATGAAAGACGAGATGCGCAAGCATGGTCTGCCTTGTGCCAGACACCGCAGAGTCGTCTGTGATGCCGATGCGTGGGGATTCGTCGAGAAGCAGGGCTACCCCATCATCCTCAAGCCGACGGCGGGCGCCGGCAGCAAAGCCACGTACCGAATCGACCGCACCGAGGCGCTTCGCGAGGCCCTCGATGAGCTCAAGCCGTCGCTATACCGCCCAGTGCTGGCTGAGGAATTCCTGTCCGGCGAAGAGTTCAGCTTCGAGACCATCACGGTTGGCGGCGTGGCCCGTTTCCACAGCATCAGCCGGTACTACCCAGGCCCGCTCGAGGTCATGCAGAACCCGCACCTGCAGTGGGTCTGCCTGCTGCCCAGGGACATCGACACCGACGAGTTCACCGCGGTTCAGAAGGTCGGCATGGCGGCCATTCGGGACCTGGGTTTGGACTCGGGCATGACCCATATGGAGTGGTTTAAGCGCCCCGATCAGTCCGTTGCCATCGGCGAGATCGCGTTGCGACCACCGGGCGCACAGATTGTCAAGCTCATGAGCCTGGCCTATGACTGCGACATGTACAGAGCCTGGGCGCGGGCGACCGTGGACGACGCCTACGACGGCCCCTGGGAGCGCAAATACAGCGTGGGCGTTGCATTCATGCGGGGACCCGGTTCGGGACGAATCACCCGAGTTGATGGGGTCGACGAGGCCCACAAAATCATGGGTGATCTGGTCGTCGATGTGCACCTGCCCCAGGTTGGCGCACACAGATCTGATTCATATGAGGGCGACGGCTATGCCATCGTGCGCCACAGCGACACCGAAGTGGTCAAAGACGCGCTGCTGCAGCTGATTCGCACTGTAAAGGTGCACTACGAACGCTAGATCTACAGCTTGACGCTGAAGTGCAGATCCGACTCCGAGGCCGTGACGTCGAGGTGCAACAGGGCGTCGCGCGCACAGGCCGGGGCGGCCAAGCCACCTCCAAAGTCCACCCGGCGGATCTGCCCGTCTGACACGCGCAGCTGAACATCTAGCTTCTTGAACTCAATCGGCAGGGAGCTCTTCCAGTCGACCAGACAGGTGTGCAGCGCGCCCTGCTTGCTCAACATGTCGGACAGCTCGCGCTTGCTCAGTCCGCTCGTCGCGCTGCTTGCCGGGCGAGCGCCGCTCGACGTCGGCCCCGAGTGCCCCGGAGGCGCCGCAAGCCCCAGCCCGTCCGCTGTGCCACCGCCGCCCTGGCCAACTCCGCTCAAGCCCAAGCCGCGCATGCCAAAGGCCATCTCGCCGTCGGATTCCCCTTCGACGGCAAGAGTCGATTCATCGGTCGACGCCGGTGCCACCCCTGCGGACATGCGGGCATGCCAGCCAGCGATCTGCTCGGCCTCGATCACTCCCTCCATCGTGACCCGCTCGTCGGGGTAGAGCAGGGTCTTGAGCTGCGACCGCGCATCCATCGCGATTTCGGGGGCATCCAGCATCACGATATCCGAGATTCCAAGTTCGAGATCTTCGTCGATGCGCACCAGGTGGTTGTTGCTCAACGCCAGGATCACAGCACTCTCGTCGTCGGTGATCAGGGTGTCATGGCGACCCAGCATCAGGCCCACCGCTGCGGGGACAGATGCGCCATCGCAGACACACTGTGCACTGCCCTGCATCAACAGCACCGCGGCGACATCCTCGGCTTGTGAGGGCACGACCGACAGCAACAACAGGAGCGAGGAGATCATCAGCGTTAGATAGCTGACTCTTCACGCCCTGCAAAGGCGCTTGCTCCGAGGTCCACATGTCCGACAAGGTCCACAAGACCCCCGAAGAATGGCGAAAGCTGCTGACCCCGATGCAGTTCTATGTGACCCGGGAATCCGGCACCGAGCGCCCCTTTACGGGCGAATACTGGGACACCAAGACCAAAGGCATCTACCGGTGTGTGGGCTGCGACACCCCCCTGTTCGAGAGCGACGCCAAGTTCGACTCGGGCTGCGGCTGGCCAAGCTTTTTTGAGCCTCTGCCCGGCAGCAAGCTGGTCGAGCTCGAAGACGTCACCCTTGGCATGCGCCGCGTCGAGGTTCGGTGCGCAGTGTGCGACGCCCACCACGGCCACGTGTTCCCCGACGGCCCCCCCCCGACCGGGCTGCGCTACTGCATCAACAGCGCAGCGATCCGGCTCGACGAGACTCCCTGAGCTACCCTCGCACCATGTGGGCCAGCGGAAATCGAATCGGCGACTGGGTCCTCGAGCGCTGCATCGGCGAAGGGGGCATGGGTGAGGTCTGGCTCGCACACAGCGCGGTGTCCGAGCGCCTGAAGGCCGCCGTCAAGGTCATGAAGCACAGCTCAAGCAGCGAACGGGACCGCACCCGGTTCGTTCGCGAGATCGAGGCACTGGCGCGCTTGAACCACCCCAGCGTGGTCCGGGTGCTCGGTTGGGGCGAGGACGAGGTGGACACGCTGTTCTTGGCCATGGAATGGGTGGACGGAACCAACCTGCTCAAGAAGCTGGCCACCGGACCCATGCCTCCAGACAAGCTGCTGGTCGCGATGGCCGCATTCACCGCCGGGCTGCGGCATGCTCACGAAGGCGGCCTTGCCCACCGCGACATCAAACCCGCGAACCTGATGCTCGCCCACGACGGCAGCATGCGCATCTTGGACTTTGGCATCGCCTTTGATCCCAGTCAGACCCGCCTGACCGGCGTGGGCATGGTCACGGGCACTGGCTCCTACCTGCCTCCCGAGGCCCTCGAGGGCGAGATCTACAACCCGCATCAAGGCGACGTGTACGCGCTTGGTGTCGTGATGTACGAGGCGTTGACCGCGGCCCCTGGTTTCCGCTTGGACAAGAAGCTGAGCCCCGCCAAGCGCGTGCTCAAGCTGCTAGAAGACAAGCGCTCTCGCCCGCTCGATCCCGGCGACGGCTTCAAAGAGGACGTGCGCGAGCTGGTCCGACGAGCCACCGAGCCCGATCCAAAGGTTCGCTTCGGCAGCGCCGCAGAGTTCGAAGCCGCCATCGAAGTGGCCCTGGCCGCCCGGAGTCTTCCCAAGGAAGCCCCACCAAAGGCCCCCACGCCAGCTCCGGCACCCCGCGTTGCAGCCGCGCCGCAAGCCGCAGCGTCCAACTGGTCCATCGCCACGGCGATCGCCGGAGTCGGCGCCGGCTTGCTTGGCGTGGCCCTGATCGTTCAACCGATTCTGCGCGGCACCACCGTCGACTCACCCGTCGCCATGGACTTTCACTCCGTGCCCGATGGCGCCCACGTACGCCTGGACGGCATCGCCATTGGCGAGACCCCCATCGTGGGACACTACGTGCCCGCGGGACAGCATCACGTCCTGTTCTATCGAGGCGCCGACCAAGCCGAACAGCTCATCGTCGTCGGACCAAAGAGCTTCGACCACTACATGTGGAAGGGTGACGACGCGATCCTGGGCTCGAAGTAGCCCGCTCT